>NZ_JBDSQY010000186.1:0-13476 GCF_039929585.1 Capsulimonas sp. | reverse complement strand
GAGCGGTTCCAAAAGAGCCGCCCATTCGGGAGACGGGATCATATCCATAACCTCTGGCAGGAAGTTTTTGGAATATCGATTCCCGTCTCCTCAAATCTTCAACCCTCCAAAACCGCTAAACTACAGTGACTCATATGTCTTGAAGGCAATCGGCCAGTTGGATGAGAAGCACGAACAAAGCCTACAACAGATGACGCCGGACTTGGTCAAAATCTATGGCGTCCAAGGTTCTTGGGATGAGATCGTTGCTCAAGAAATGGAGTTTTCACCGGATACCCCATCCAAGATCAAAGAGATTTGGGAAAAGAATGTTGAGATGGCGAAGGCGCAGCGCCAATCCATTGATCCCAAAGAGTTTGCGATCCATTTCATTTCTTACTATATTCTGCAAGAGAAGAAGTGATACGCCTTCTCCCATCTCTGTTTCTCAAATCTTTGTCGCCAAAAGAGCTCCCGTCTATGCGGGGGCTCTTTTTTTATTGATTGCCTCATTTTAACGTTATGTCCAGCACACTGCAAATCATGGCGACGACCATCGCTACCGGCATTCCCACGGCGCTTGCGACCTGGATGCTCAAGGAAATTTCCACTAACGCCCGCGCTCGGCGCAAGGCGCAGGCGGAGGCGCTCGTGGCGTCGGCCGCCAAAGAACAGCGGCTCGATGAGCGGACGGAGGCGCTGTTCGAGCAGTACGAGGGGCGGCTTTCGGAACTCGAACGGCAAGTCAAGGCGCTGGAAGCCGAACTTCGGGTCGAGCGCGAGGATCGAAAGATGGCGGAAGTCACCGCCCAGGCCGCGCACATCCGCGCCGATGACGCGGAGACACGTTTGGCGTCGGTGCGTCGCGAGATGGCTGCGCTTTCGGATGAGCGCGACAGTCTGCGCCGGCAGCGTTCGGAGCAGGCCGAAAAGATCGGCGCGCTCACCGTGAGAGTCGCGGAGCTGGAGGCCGAAGTCGCCCGTCTGGAGGCGCAGATCGCGCGTTAGAGCGGTGTACATATTTAGGGGCCGCTGCTCATCAGTTCATTAATTCTGGTATCATCGCGGGTGGGAAAGCGGCTTACGACAACTATCAGAATGATCGGCGCGGTCATGAATTTGAAAAGCCAATCATTTTGCCAAAAAAACATTTACCGCGTCACCCATAAGTCAGCGTTCCGGTTTCGCTTGCCAGGCGACAGTGACAATAGATGATGAACCTCCTCAAAATATTAGGCGACCGGTTTTTAACCTTGCTCGAAAGCCTTCCCGCAGCGATGGAGGCCATTCTGAATGCATTGGTTCTTTCCTACGTGTGGTTTGTCGGATCCTATCTTTTCTATCATTACGCTCCGCAAGCGCAGTCGAACACAGAGGCCTTGAATCCCAGCGATCTCCATTATCCGCATCCTTGGGCGCTATTTGGGGCGGTGATTTGTGGCGTCCCCGTTCTTTTGATCATGTTGCTCGACTTCCCCGAGCATCGTCGCCCGCTGCTTACCTTGCGGCACGCGCTAATTTGGGCATTGTTGTACGTTCCCCTCGGGATCGCCTATTTTAGACTGCCATGGTGATATGAAGAAATAGAACAATTGAAAATTTTCAGAATATTGGATCGGCTAGCCGTCTCGCAAGAGGCGGCTTTTTCTTTGTCATTACCCATTCTCAAATCCCGGAATACGAAAGGAAAGCGCACATGAAACAGACCTGGAAATGGCTTTTGGAGCAGGCGATGAAGCTCTTTGCTTCACACAAGACGGCGATCGGGGCGGTGCTGACGTCGGCGGCGCTTGCGGCTTTGCAGAGCGCGCAGGACGGCAAGGTGGACTGGAACGCCGTGGGCGTGGCGGTGGTCACGGCGGTAGGGGCGCTCGCTAAAAGTCCTCTGACGCCCAAGCAAGACCCGCCCATCGAAACAACACAAGAGGCGATGGAAGGAGGAGCGCATTGAGCATTCATTTGAGTTCTTCGGAAAAGGCGGCGCGGCAGCAGGCGGTGATCGCGCGGGCGATCGAATATCTGGGGACGAAGGAGGAGCCGCCCGGCTCCAATCGCGGGCGCGAAGTCGACCGGTTCCTGCTGGCGGCCAGCTGCGCGCCGGGCAATCCGTGGTGCATGGCGTTTGTCTACGCCATGTTCTCGTGGTCAGGCTACACGAGCGCGAACGGGGTGACGCTGCTATTCCCGACGGCGTCGTGCCAGGTCCAGGCGGACCACGCGAAGGCGAACGGTCTGCTCGTCTCGGCGGACGACGCGCGCATGCAGCTGGCGCCAGGGTGGGTGATGCTGAGGTGGGAGCCGCATCTCGTCCGCTACGCCCACACCGGGATCGTGACGGCGTACGACCGTACGTCGGGCGTCTTCAAAACCATCGAAGGCAACACGAACACCGATGGCGGCCGCGAGGGATACGAAGTCGCGCGCCAAACGCGCAAGATCGGCGACACCGCCGGCGGCCGCGCGAAGTACGCGTTTATCCGGACGGCGTGATAGCTAGGTATGTGCAAGATTGTAAAGCGCTCCTGTCGTACCCACGGCGGGAGTGCTTTATTTTTGTACAAGCTGGTGAGCAGTTTGATAAGGAATGACAATGACTGGGTTTCAATATGACACGATCACAGATGCGGTAACAGCACTGCGGCGCCGGCAGGTTCCGGTGAATCAAGTCTCGCAAGTCAAGAATTTTATACAAGGACAGTACAGCCAACTTCAGCGCCAAGGCTACTGGGCCAAGCCGCAGAATGCTGGATTCGGTCACATGCTGCGTCAGCAAGGATTTGTTGTTGATTCGACTCAGGGACGATCACGCGCAACTGCTTTACCGCCTATTCAATACAGGACCAACCACTATGGAGAACTGGAGCGTGTTCCCGCTTTGCCTCCGATCCCAGCCAGACCGGCTCAGCGAGGAGCGCCTGTACGCGACTCTTTGGTAACGGACGAATATGGAGAATTTGCTCGCCCACAGTCCGTTTCTCGCCATGCAGTTGCAGGGGCGCAGCAAAAAAGAAGAAGTATAAAAAGCACAACCGTGATTCAGCGTGAGCCGACCACGCTGGATAATTATCTGGCCATCTTCAAGTCGATGTATACCGATCCCGCGCCTTCATATCAGGGCTATGATCCGTCCCAGCACAATGTTGGCGGAAATTTGCTTAATGGGATCGCAGCCAGCGCCACGGATGTTTCCGACGCAATTTTCTCTTCCCATGGCCGCACGGATCTCGGGAGAGGAGTTCAGCGAACCGGCCAGTATCTCCGCGACCAAGGTTCGATGCTAGCGGAGAACCCGCACACGCAGGCAGACTTCAATCAGCCTAGGGACGCCACACGAAATCAGCGCATGGACGCCTACACAACTGACCTGGCGCAAATGTTTCTAGGCTCCGCCGGCGGCAGCCAAGGCGCTCAGTCACCTGTTTACGATCCGTTTCGGGCTTACCAGCAAGCCGGCGCCGGTTATTCTGACGATGCGATCGATACGCTGATTGCCATGCCGGGGCGTCTTGGGAAATTGGCCCATGATGAGCCGTTAGTCGTTCTTGGGGACCTCGATCCACTGCTGAAGCGATTCGCCGTTCGCGGCCTATCGGCGATCGATCACCGTATCTCCGTTGCGACGCAGCTTCGAGATCCCGCAAAGGTGGCGGAACTGACACGGCAACGCAATGAGTTTGTTCGGCGTGTGAATGCCGAGCAGCAATCCAGTCACACCGCGCCGAAGCCACAAGGAGAGACCGTGCTGTCTGAGTCAAACGTAAGGCGCGCCGGCGGATATACAGCCAAGTCCCCGAAGCTTGCATCTTCGAAAGAAGCCTCTCCTGTCTTCTCGGACAAGACTGCAACTGTCGACGGCGCTTCATTGCCTCAAAGCGATGTCCAGGCGGCGAAATCACGCATAATTGAGGCGCGCACACAAGACAAATCGCTGGCCTCAACCGATACTGCTCGTGAAGCGCGAATGTTCAATGACGCTGCGATCGTTGGGACCGATAAGATCACTAGGAGCGGAGCCTCCATCAAATTTGCTGACTGGCAGAACCAGATGGTGCGGGAAGTAGGGGATTGGATTAAGCCCCAGTTGAAAACGTTGTGGGACGAGACGCATAGACGATTCCGATCTACGGGGACGGCAGGAGTTACCAGTGACCCTTTGTGGCAATCCTCGCTGGATAGTTCTGCTTCTGGAAGTGGCGCTCTTCCCGATGCAACGCCGCCCACTCATTCGAAGATCCACACAGCCCAAGATCTTGCCAATCACTTTGTTCAGAATTTCGGTGTTTCCAGCGATGAGGCGCACGCCGCCAGTCAAATTGCGGATGCGCGAGCGGATACATGGGCAACTCAGACAGGAGCCGATAAATCCGACTGGTATCGCACGCGCATTGCGGATATCAGGAAGGATGCCACAAGTGGGAAATATGGGGGGAATCGCGGCGCCGTACAATTCTTGCATGATGGCCGCGCAATTCTCACAGCCTTGGAGAACCCAGATATTTCAACAATCATGCATGAACTTGGGCACGTCATTCGCAGGGATTTAGACGCGTCTGATATGGCGACTATTGAAAAGTGGGCGGGAGTCTCAAATGGGAAATGGCAAGATTGGCATGAAGAAAAATTCGCGCACGCTTTTGAGAGGTATCTGCATAATGGCATGGCTCCCTCTGTGCACTTGATTGAACCATTTCAGAAGATCCGGCAATGGATGACGTCGATTTATCAGACGGTTAAGGGCAGTAGCCTTGATGTGAAAATATCGCCAGAAGTGAAAAATGTCTTAGACCGATCGCTTGGAAAGAAAGGATATCCAGTCGTTCCCTCTACGCCAGAGCTAAGCAAGCAATTCGGGTATAAGCAGGTTCCGATCCCTTCCTCGTTTTTTGCGACACTCGGGCAGAAACCAGGAAAGATTTTTGCCAATTACCTGCGTTTACAGAATAAGCATCCTGAGTTTTTTGAACATCCCAGTGATGTCCAAAAGCACGTGGAATATGTATTGCAATCACCGACGGAATATTTTGATGGAGCAGAAAAGGATCACAAATTGATTATTCGTCGCAATGGTGACAATAAAGCGACAGTTATTGATTTTGCAAATCAGCATGGGCAATACACAATACGTTCAGCATATATCACCAATGATGTCAATATCTGGGCGAAGCGCAAGCAACAAGGTCAACAAGTGCGCTCATCAATCTTACATCCACCAAAGTTCATTCCTTAAATTTAGAAATTTTGCCTGCCGTCATATGTCTTAAATACCCAAGAACAAACCAAATACATGGAAACAGAGATGGCAGGCGAGTCCGCCCTTTCTCACAATGTGCTGGAGGCAATCTCTAAATGCATAGGTCAGACCTTACCAGCGCAGCTGGTGTACTTCTCAATACACATTCCACCATCTCTGTTTCCGAAAACAATATACCAGGAAAACATGATTTTGTCTACTGCTATATGCGTCTTATCGAGGAATAGGGAACGAATGTTCAAGAGCAATAGCATCAACATCGTGCGTCAAACGCGCCGAATCGGTGATGCCGCCGGCAGCCGCGCCAAGTATGCGTTTATTCGCACGGCCTAAGCAGCTGGTGATATTGACGGATATAAATGATTAAGACGCTCCGTGAGCAGTCGAAAATTCGACTGCTCATTTTTTTGTGCTTGCTCTCTTTTTGATTTTCTGAGGAATCCCATGCCCAAAGCTCCACCGAAACTACCCAGTTATCTTTCGACGTCACCGGATCTTGGATTTCTGGCGCCGCTAATGCCGCTCGCTGTCAACGCGCCACGCCGTGTTTATCAGGATCCGCCGGCGCTGAGATTTGATCCAAATGCTTATATTAACCAGTTGGGGCCACAACTGCCTTTAGCTCCTTCCCATAATCGCGCGCCGGCGCCTCGCCCTACGCCCCAGCAGCAGGCGCATGAGCGTAACCTGCGGCTGGCGGCGCAGCGGCAGGCGCTCGCCGCTTCTCTGCGTGGATCGTTTCCAGCAACAAGGCATCCAGATGGAAGCGTGACCAGCCGCGATCCCGGCATCGCCGGAACGCCCCTCTACAACGCCATCCTTCAAAACGGGACTGGGCTCAAGATCCGGCGATGGGATCCGAGCACGGACACGACGACGGCGTACTTCAACGACGGGAGCCATGCGACGTTCGGCAACGTCCAGCAGGGTGGCCGGCATCTCAGCCCGCATCAGATCGAGGGAGCACAGCATATCGCCGCCATGAAAGCGGAGTACGCCGCCACTCCCAATGCAGATCCCTCCAACTGGGATGTTTTGCGGACGATGGCCGGCGACGGTCTCCACGCGGCGGCGACCGGGATCGATGGGTTCCAGCAAACAGGCTCTGAGGGGGCGGAAAAACTCAATAACGACTTTCGATATTGGATGGACGCCTATCCAGGGACATGGCGCGCGAACGCCATTCATAAATACCAGGAGCTCACAGGCACTGTTCCGCCTCCTCAGCGACCCAGTATTGGGCGGCCGGACCCCTGGCGCGATTTTCGGGCGAATCCTGTGTCCACCCTTGTTAAGTCTGCGGGCGGCGTCGCCGCGAGTACGATGGCGCTGCCTGGAGCCGTGGTGTCCGCCCCCGTACAAGTGGGCCGCGCCGCGAAGAGCGCCATCCAAGGCGATCGTGAGAGAGCCATCAATACGATGTATGATTTGGGCGCAAGCGCCGGGCCTGTCCCGACCGCTTTGATCGGGGTTTTAGAAGGAGGGTACCAGGCGGTCGCGGGCCGAACAGACCAGGGAAAGAAAACCGCCCAAGACACTTTGGGGAAATTATTCGGAGACGATCTTCCAGCTGATCCGTTTGGAACGGTCTTATCGGGAGCCCCTTTTTATCATGGTGTTGGAATGCTTGGAGACCTTAGGCGGACGGGAACGAAACCAGGCTCTTCCGTAACCTTTGGACAGAGGGGGGAATCTGGACCTGGATCAACCAGTGCGCAAGATTTGTCTGGAGAACGTTCGGTTTCTCCCTGTCGAAAAGTTGTCGCCTCTCCCTCTAAAGCCTCACCGGAAGCTTACTTGATTACCAAAGAAGACGCAAATACAGCGTTAACGGCTATCAAAGCACAAACCGAAAGAGAGAAGACACACGCTGCCTTATCCTCATTAGATGAAGAGCGCAAATTCAATAACGCGGCGATCTACGGCGCGTATAAGCTTATCAAAAGCAGTGGAAAGATTTTGTGGCCTGAGTGGCAAAATCAGATGGCCACTGAAGTCGGGTCATGGACGAAGCAGGATCTTAATAGGCTGTGGAATGAATCGCATAAGAAGTATCGGCACAGTACATCCTATGAAGGACACGATGTCGGGCAGCCGGTTACGCTGACGGATGGGAGAGAATACACAATTCATTCGAGCGATGATCACGCCGTTAGGCTTCACGCGGATGACGGTAGCCCGGACCTTAATATTCCACAGGAAGCTTGGCCGTTCCTTGTGGTTAATGCTAAAGAAGTAAAACTCTCCCCGTCGGAAATTGTATCGAAAAAAGTCGCGGATCTCTGGGAATGGGCGCGGGAGCGTACTTCTACTAAAAAAATCGCTCTACCTATCTCTCAAGCCACAGAACGGCAAATTGCCGATATTAAAGCCAATACACCATATGATGTTAGCGGATATACACATGTCGTTGATTCATATATAATGAACCATATCGACAACGAGCATGCGAAAGAGCCGCGGATTGGACAATTGCCAATAACTCGCGAGGATATTGAAAACATTCCCGAAATACTCGCCAACTATGACAAAATTGAAGACGCCACAATTATTCGTAAGAACAAGGATGGCTCGCCTAGAGTAATCAAAGGCGTGAGATACCAAAAGCGAATGGGAGCACACTATCTACTCGTGGAGGAAATTAATGATGGAAAGAACAAAAATCTTGTGTTGAAATCAATACAGAAATATCCCATTGCCGATGAAGGGAAAAATGTCACGGATAAGCACTCACGGCGTAAACCTGACAGCTAAAAGCCGATGTCCGTCTAGCGTCATTTTTTGTTAACGCCACTTTATCAATGGATCCTCCGGGACTATTTTATCAATAATTCCGGAGGTCACCATGCAAGTGAGATGGGTCTTGGCAATCTGCATCCTGCCGGAAAACGGCCGCCGAGATTTAACGTCCGAAACGGGTCCAAGCTTAACCACAATTGCAACAAGAGTATACTGCATTATGTGTAATTAGTCAATAGTCTTTGAGTGATATACAGCTTATTTTGTTCGCATCATGCCGGCGTACGACCGTACGCCGGGCGTCAAATCTGCAAGATCGGCGATACCGCCGACGACCGCGCCAAGTATACGTTTATTCGGACGGGTTAAGCAGCTTGTGTATTTAGCGCGAAAACACTAACCCTGAATTGTGGGCAAAGCTCATCTCACTTCGTCCGTAGCTCTTTAATTGAAAACATTTATAGCCCCTCCGTCGCCGCGTACTGCTCCCATGGAGAGGCGTCGTGCAAACGTCCGAAACGGGTCCGAGCCTACCCCTAATTGCAACAACAGTATACTGTATGGTGCGCACACGGTCAAGAGGATTTGAGTGAATCTCATTTTTCTTTGTACCTTTATTGCTCTGTAGGCATGATTTGATAGATTTCCACATATTTACTATGGTAATATAAATAGGAACATATGTTCCTATCTGTTTTGAGTAAAAAGCGTTCCAGGCATTCCTGGGGCGCTTTTTTTTGTGACGGTTTTGCGGCAGGTCAGAGGTGAGGAAGCGCGATGGCTATTTTACAATTCGACACAATTACCGATGCGGTGACGGCGCTGAAGAAACGCAATATCCCCATGGATCAAGTTCCACAAGTGAAGAACTTTATTCAGAACCGATATCACCAGCTTCAGCGTCAGGGCTATTGGAGCAAGCCTGAGAATGCCGGCTTCGGCCATATGCTGCGCCGGCAGGGATTTGTCATTGACCCGACACAAGGGCGGGGCGGCCCGGATGCTCCGCCACGCGTTCAGTACCGAACGAATCACTACGGAGAACCGGAACGGGTTCCCACAGCGCCCGCGCCCGTTCATTTGGTGACGGACCATTACGGAGAATACGCGCGTCCTCAGTCCTCGCTGGCGTCGCCCCAGCGCCGGCGGCAGGCGAATCCTCACGCGGCTTCTCAGCATTTGGCGCCACAAGCCGCTTCGCACGCGCCGATCGCTACTTCTTCGTCTCCCAATGATTTACTCTATCAGTTTTCTCATCCGATAAAGGTCGACCCGAAGCTTCAGGACTACATTCGGCTCAATAAACCGTACCCGCCGCCTGACGCGCGCGAACGTTTTTTTCAAGGCAATCTCACTGATCCCGATACCTGGAATGCAGCCGCGCAAATGATGCAGCAGACCTCGCAGTACTTCGGGAGCCAGGCCGCCAAAGGCGGAAAGTGGGTCGACAGCGTTTTGGGGCCAAGCGAAAGCAACTCCTTGTTCGGCCCGCTCGGGACGTTTGCTGCAGCTAATCAACTTCTTCTTAATCAGGCGATTCGAAACGGCAAATCACTCCCAGCAAGCGTTCAGGCGAGCCTGACAAAACTCAAAGCTCTCAGCGATCATCCCGTCGAAAAAATGGCGGGCAGCGGCGTCAAATTCGTTACCGGCATGCCCTCCATGATCCCCACCGGCGCGGCGCTGATGCTTCAAGGCGGGAAAGCGCTGGGGGCGGGCGCTGTGGGATCGTACGCCCTCGCCACGGGAGACGTTAACACTGAGAAGGAAGCGCTGGACGCCGAGCAGACGGAAGCCGACAAGTTCAATACGGATCTCTATAACAATTTCGCGGGCGGCGATCGCGGCGCGCCTTCAAAAATCGCTCGCGCGGCGTATTATGCGGCTCATCCCAAACAAACCTTTACGTGGAAAGGGAAGCCGATCCGCGGCAAGGATCTGGCGCTCGCCACGGTGCAGAATGTGATCGATGGAGCGGTGGATCAGGCGGCAAATGATCCCGTGATGTTCGGAATGAACCTCTATGGCGCGTACAGCGGTTTTAAAGGTCTAAAGAACGATATTACTGAGCTGTCTCTTTCGCGCTCATCGCAGCACTATCGAAAGGCTCAAATCAGCGCCTGGCGTGAAGATGAAGCCAATATGTACGGCCAGAAGGCTGCGGCTCATGAGGCGAAGCTGGAGCAGATGCGTCAGAACCGCAACGCTCCCGAGAAACTATCAAAGACATCGCTGTTAGATCGAGATTATCTGGCGGCGCAGAAAGTAAAAGCCGCAGCCGAACAGAGAATGCAGAAGGATTTTGGATACGAAGCTTATCCGGATCCATCCCCGCCGACAGGGTTTGAGGCGGTCGCATCGAAGCCCAAAAATCCTTATGCTCTCGATCGTGACGATGAAGGCGGCTACTCTGGCAACCCGAAGTACTACTACGATCCGGCCTCGGGGGTGGGGCGCTCCTATCATGAATCCCCGCTCGGTGAGCAAATGGATTGGGCGGTGAAAGAAGGATATTCGCCTTCCGTCGTCCGTCCTCCCATGCATTCGCCCTACCTGGGCGAAACATTTAATTTGGCGGATTGGCAAAAGGGCGCAAACGGTCTCTGGGAGCCGCGCATTCCATCTCCGAAGTCGAAAATCAGCGGCGCGTCAGATTTGGCGGCAAGCTTAATCGCCAGCTTTGGTATTCCAGCGTCTCATGCAAACGCCGTCTCTCAGGTCGCGGATGACCGCGCCGCGCATTGGTCTAAGGAAACCGGCTATCCAAAAAGTCTCTGGTATCAGAAAACCTTCCAGGATATCGTGCAAGGATCTCCGCGGAATTCTCATCCTTCCGCGAGCAATTCAAAGGGCGATCCAAATACTCTGTTCCAGGGCGACAAGGGAGCCGTTCAATTTCAGCCTGACGGGCGCGCCGTGATGATGGCGCTGGAACACCCGGACATCACCACAGTCGTCCATGAACTCAGCCATATCTACCGGCGCCAGCTCCGTGGGGAGCATTTGAGGCATGTCGAAAATTGGATTGGGGTAAAGGACGGGCAATGGACGAAGCCTCAGGAAGAAGCATTCGCCAACGCCTTTGTCGATTATTTGCACAATAGAAGTCTGCCGAACAAGAAAATTGGTCCGATATTTACGCAGCTCAAATCCTGGATGGGCGATGTCAATCAAACGCTCAAAACAGGCCAGAAGAATCCGGCGATCCAGGATAGCGTCCGGCAGGCGTTCGATCATCTCCTGGCTGACCCACCGCCCGGTTCACCCGGCAAGATCATCTCCCAAGAAGCTCCCGCGAAAGCGGGGGCTTCTTCTGTTTTGGAGGATGATGCACTTCCTTCCATGCACCGCCAGGAGATCAGCGCGGCGCTCACGCGTTTTCAGGAGCGTTTCGATCGCGAGAAAACGCATGCGTCGACCTCCGCAAGCCATGACACAGATAATGCGCGTGACGCCGCGGTCATCGGCGCGGGAATTCTTGCCCAGCATAAAGGCGGGGTAATGCGGTACGCCGATTGGCGGTCGCAATTTTCACCGCTCGTGAAAGGCTGGGGCAAAGAGCAGCTGACGAACCTCTGGAAGGCGTCGAAAGACAAGTTCAAAACATGGGATTCCGATCACCCTTCGCGCGTCTACTCGGACAACGAGTGGGAGCTGATGAGCGACGATCAGCGTCAAGCGATACTCGACGGCGCACGAAAGAGCAAATATTCCAAAGCCGAAGCCATGGCGATCCCCATGGACACCCGGGGCGTCCCGATCCATCCTGACGGCAGCGCCAACATCGAGGCGCTTCAAGCCATCAAGCCCGATAATGTGTACCCCGAAGGAGAGGAGCGCGTTACGCTGACGCATCCAACCAGTATCAATTTCCGAACGCGAGGACTGACGGAGCAGAGCAACTGGAAGCCTACTTATATTTCCCCGCAGGATATTTGGCGGATCGCGAGTAAGAAAGAAGAAGTCCATGGAAAACAGATCGGCGGAATGCTCTCCGCGCTCGCCTATGACCGTTCGACACATAACCTGGATTATATTCCGATCCATGAGTCTAAAAAGACTTATTCCGACGCGCAAGGCGTGATCCGTCCAGATGCAGGACCTCGTTACTACGCCACCGAGACTCGCGAAGGGCGCGTCTCCGCCGCCGCTTCCCGGCAAGCGACGAGCACCGTGGTTCAAAACAACGCCACCAAAGGCGGCTTCACGGCGGCAATCGTCATCGGCGATCACGGAATGTCCATGGGAAACCCAACCTTCGCCCGCGCCTACCGCGCCGAGGTGAATTATTCGTTAAACAAAGGCATACTGCGTAAGGCTAATCTGGATGAAGCGACAAAATTCGCCGTTTCCAAAATTCCGGCATACTTGCTCAAAGCCAAAGGGGCGCGGGCAATTAAAACCTGGGAGCAATGGAATGAGATCGCGCCCAAGCTTGGATTCCAGGCTCGAAATATCTTCTACAGTGGCCTCGGCGACCCCTATTTGTCCGGTAAAATCGGCGTCCCCAACTTCCAGGACGTGCTTGGCGGCTTCAACGGCCACCACGACATTCCCACGGGATACGCCGTAAGCCTGGTTCGTATTGAACCAGGGCAGGGAAAAGGCAAAACAACAGCGCAACTTAACAAAGAAAAACTTTATGATCGACCGATTGCCTCCCATACGGCATTCGACTACCCATCGCTCGGCAAAGGACACGGCGAGATCGCCACGCCATTTCCCGCACAGCTTATCTTCCATGACGCCGTGCTTAATTACGCAATCAAGTCGGGCAAAAAATACGATGGCTCTACCCACGATCTGATGTTCTGGCTGACAAAAGGTGGCATTCACTTAACGGAAATGACACCCGCAATTGCACAACATATCGAGGCATGGATCAAAAAACCTTACGATGTTGAGGCGCGATCTAAGTCTCAAGCTGAAAAATATCAAACCAACTTACCAAAGGAGCAACGCCATGTCGGACCTTTCGCCCAAGAAAACGCAGCGCGCGAGCGCCAATCCCATCGATCCGGAAACCGGTGAGAGGCGAGCATTGACGCGGCTTGAAGAAATGCAAGAGGAAGCACGCATTAATCCCATCTGGTTTCCCGATGGCTCTAGTAACCAGGAAATCTTGCCCATTGAGGAACAGCTGTTTCCTAAAGACAAATACGGCAAGGATGAAGGCGATTACGATGCTCCGGTACTCACGCCGGAACAGATCGCAGAGACTGACGAGTGGATCAAACAGGTTAATGCTGAATTTGGAGATATTTATGATCCCGATTGGGTTCACCCTAACGATCGAAACAAATAGAAACATAGTCGTTCATTTACCTAAGGATCAAAATCATGTCGGACCCTTCGCCCAAGAAAACGCGGCGCGCGAACGCAAATCCCATTGATCCAGAAACCGGTGAACGACGGGCGCTCACTCGCTTCGAAGAGATGCAAGAAGAAGCACGGACTAATCCCATCTGGTTTCCTGATGGCTCCAGTACCCAGGAGATCTTGCCCAT
>NZ_JBDSQY010000185.1:0-2628 GCF_039929585.1 Capsulimonas sp. | reverse complement strand
CTTGGGGCGGCGATGGGGACATTGGCCGCGCGCAGCAGCGCCAGCGCGATCGGCGTGCAGGTCCATAGTCACCACGCGGTCGGCGCCGGCGGCGGCGAGGACATCGGCGATCAGCTTGGCGGTGATCGCCTCACGAGGCTTATCCTTCTTTTCCTGACGCGCATATCCGAAGTACGGCAGCACCGCCGTAATTCGATCGGCGCTGGCGCGGCGCATCGCGTCGATCAGGATCAGCAGCTCGACAAGATTGCTGTCGACAGGCGGGCCGGTCGGCTGGATGATAAAGGCATCCGCGCCGCGCACGCTCTCTTTATACTGCACGTAAGTCTCACCGTCGGCGAAGCGTGAGATCTTCACTTCGCCCAACGGCATCTCTAAGTTATCGGCGATCGCCTGGCACAGCGCGGGGTTGCCCGTACCGGCGAAAAGTTTCATCTCGGAATTGTCGTTCAAACAGGGCCTCTCCTCAAAACATCATCCGAGTGGAATTATAGCAGACAATATGTTCCGGCGCAAGTGACTCCCCGCCTGCCCACCCGTCTTCCGGTATCTTTTTCAGGGAACGAAGCATAGGGTTTTCATGATCCAAACTCCGCCTTTCATCACTCCCTCACTCTGAGGAGCCCGTTCGACGCGAACAAATGGTTGCCAAAGTATATCTCGTAAAGTTATACAATTTTAGATTGATCTGTCAACAATAAAAAATTATTGGTACGAATCCTTGATTTTGTGGTAATAAGGTACTAATTGGCGAAATAATCGTTGTATAATACAAAAGGCGGCAAGTATCTACAACGACCCTGTGATCCAGTGTGAATAGCATTATTCCCGGAGAGCCCCACGATGACAATGCATCGATCCGAACTCAAAGAGATGCTGCGTAAGGCGACGAGCGGCGTGCAGCTGACAGTCGGCGAGTCGAATTACATCAAGACGACTTACAAAGAACTTCGGGAAGAGTACGAGAAGGTTCTGGAAGACAGCGCCGAGGATGAAGTGAAGGTTTTGGCGATCAGCCAGGCGCTCAGCTCATTGGAAGCAAAGAAAATCAGCGGCCCTGAGTTCGTCTCGGAAGTGATTTACTCCGTCTACGTGCTGAAAGACAAGCGAAAGCGCGACCGGATGCTGCGTTCGGAGATCGCCTACCGAATGGCTCTGGCGGCTTACTTCTACGACCACGTCAAGGCGATCAAAAAGATCCCGGCGAATGTCCCCGTCACCTCGGAGTTCCTGTTCCAGATCAACGAACTCGATTCGTCTCTGAAGGACTACCAGAAATATAAAGCGCATAGCGAAGTGCGCGAGCTTTCCAGCCGCAAGGCGGTCGCATAGTTTTTGCTTGACCGTGTTGCGGCTTTGTCGTAACTTGCCCTCGCTTATTCCACAATATCCGCACGCCTGCTCCCTCCTCCGCGCCGACTGGGTATAATTCACCCATGGAGCGCATTGTTTCCGCCGACCCACTGACGATTGAACGCGCCGCCCGCTGGATTCGCGAGGGCCGCCTCGTCGCCTTTCCCACAGAAACCGTCTATGGCCTGGGCGCCAATGCGCTGGACGCCGACGCCGTCGCGCGTATCTTCACCGCTAAAGGCCGCCCGGCTACAAACCCACTGATCGTCCACATCGCGGATATCGACGCATTGGATCGGATCGCCCAGCCAACCGAGGACGCCCGGCGCCTCGCACACGCTTTCTGGCCCGGGCCTCTGACCTTAGTGCTTCCGAAAATGCCCGGTGTGCCGGACATCGTCACCGCCGGCGGCGAAACCGTCGCCGTGCGTATTCCCAGCCATCCGATCGCGCTGGCGCTGCTGCGCGCGGCCAATGTCCCCATCGCCGCCCCAAGCGCCAATCGCTCCGAATCCATTTCCCCCACCTGCGCGGAGCATGTCGCCCGCAGCCTTGGCCCCGAGCTGAAAATGATCCTGGACGGCGGGCCATGCGATGTCGGCCTGGAGTCGACGGTATTGGATCTCACATGCGATCCTCCGGCCATCCTGCGCCCCGGCATGGTCTCGGCGGAAGAGATCGCCGCCGTGCTGGGAAAGCGCGTCGCAACGGGGCGCCACGATGGTGACGGCGTCGCCAAATCTCCAGGGCAGATGCTGCGCCATTACGCGCCAAACTCGCCGCTGCGTCTCTCCGAAAACGTTTGGTGTGAGATTCCAGAGACGGGACAAATCAGTATTCTTGCCTATACACTGCCACCCGATTCCATACGACCAGACACGCACATCCATTTCCTGCCCGAATTGCCTAATCCTTATGCGGCAAACTTATACAGCGCACTCCATGCATTGGACGCCGACCGTCCGGATTTGATCCTGGTCCAGCAGGTTCCCGACACGGAAGAGTGGACGGCAGTCCGAGATCGGCTGCGGCGGGCGTCGGCTTCATAGCGTGATTTCAGCCCCTCCGCCCCAATTTTGGGGAGCTCAGAGAAGATGGCCCCTCCACCCCAATTCTGGGGGACCGGAAAATGCCGTCGTCCGAAATCGGGTCCCCCAGAAGTAAAATACAACGGGCTAAAGCCCAATGCTTTTGGAAGAGATTCGGATCTCTCGAACATAGTCCTTACAAAACTTCATTCGTCAAAGAGGCTCCGTTGATCCGAAAGCGTCTCTG
>NZ_JBDSQY010000184.1:0-11571 GCF_039929585.1 Capsulimonas sp. | reverse complement strand
TCCGAAGTCCACGCAGGTGGACGGCTGTACTTTTAGCCGCGAATTCATTCGCCGGGCACTCTTAATCTCGCCGGCTATCTTGTTATGGTGTATGCACCTAATACATCAACCTCTAAGGCGGCATGCGCACTTTGCCAGACAGAATAAAGAAACTCGTCATCCTCGGCTCCACCGGCAGCATTGGAACGCAAACCCTCGACATCGTTCGCCGCCTCCCTGACCGTCTCCAAGTCGTCGCCCTGTCCGGGCATCGCAACGTCGATCTTCTCAAGCAGCAGGCCCAAGAGTTCGGCGTCTCGCCCGAATGGATCGAAAGCGGCGACAACGCCGATCTGGAGCGGCTGGCGACACATCCGGACGCCGATGTGATTGTCGTGTCCGTGGCGGGAGCCGTCGGAACGCGCGCCACGGTGGCGGCTTTGCGACAGGGTAAGGATATCGCGCTGGCGACGAAGGAAGTGCTGGTCGCCGCTGGTGAGATCGTCACGCGCACGGCCCGAGAAAACGGCGCGCGGCTGCTGCCTATCGACAGCGAACACTCCGCTATTTTTCAATGCTTGCAAGGCGCGCCGGAGAACTCTGTCGCCAAGATTTTACTCACGGCATCCGGCGGGCCATTTCGCGAGTGGAGCAAGGCGCGCATGCAGTCCGTCACTCTGGCGGACGCACTGAACCACCCCACATGGCCGTCCATGGGCCGCAAGATCACGATCGACAGCGCCACCCTGATGAACAAAGGGCTGGAGACGATCGAAGCGCGCTGGCTGTTCGATATTCCGATCGATCAGGTCGAAGTGCTCGTTCATCCCCAGAGCGTCGTGCACTCTCTCGTGGAGTATCACGACGGCGCAGTGATTGCTCAGCTGGGACTGCCGGACATGCGTCTGCCAATCCAGTACGCTCTGCTCTATCCGGAGCGCATCGATTCGGGCCTGCCGCGCATGGATATGACGCAGCTCACGAAGCCCCTGACCTTTGAGGCTCCGGACATGGAGCGCTTTCCCAGCCTGCTGCTGGCGCGGCAGGCAGGCGACGCCGGCGGCGGTCTGCCCGCCGTCCTGAACGCCGCCAACGAGGCGGCGGTGGCGCAGTTTCTAGACGCCAAGATTACATTTCCTGCTATAATGACCTTAGTGGATCGGACGATGCACGCGCATCATCCCTTGGAAGCCCCCGATCTCGACCAGATCGCGGCGGCGGACCAGTGGGCGCGGCTGACGGTGGCTCGTTTGATTGACGAAGATCCCAGCCTGCAATGGAACGGAGCAGCGGAGCTATGAACTTGCATTTGGTTCTCGATAAGATACAGAGCGGCGTGGTCCTGTTGATCATCCTCAGTATCCTCGTCATCGCGCACGAATGGGGACACTTCATCGTCGCCCGCCTGTGCGGCATGCGTGTCGACGACTTCAGCGTCGGCATGGGCAAGCGGATCTGGCTGGTGGCGAAACGAGGCGACACGGAATACAATGTCCGGCTGCTCCCCATCGGCGGCTTCGTCAAGATCGCGGGCATGGACGCCGACGAAGAACCGATCAACATGGCGAAAGACAAGCTTCTAGGACGCAAGGACGACCCTGACGCCGGCGAGATCCCCTTGGTCGCCGAAAACACGCCTGAGAGCCAGCCTTACACTGAGGCGGACGGCTTCAACGCCAAGCCGCTCTGGATGCGTTCACTCACAATCCTTGCTGGCCCGGTCATGTCGTTTCTCCTGGGATATGTGATCTTCTGTCTCATGGGGGTCACTATTGGAATATCTTCGGGGAAAATCCTCAATCGTGTTGCGGTCGTCATGCCCGGCGGAGCGGGATATAAAGCCGACCTGAGAACCGGAGACAAGATCGTCAAAATCGACGACAAAGTGATCAGCACCGGCCCGGAGATGGTCGATACGATCCGCCACAGCCTGGGGAAGCAGATCCATATTACCGTTGTCCGAAATGGTGAAACGAAGGTGCTGACCGCGACGCCGGAGCCGCTCAAGGACGAGACCACAAATAAAGATATCACCGTGGCGGATGTGGTCCAGCCGGGCAATTTGTCAAACTTAGGCTTAAAGGCCGGTGACGAGTTGCGGGCGGTCATTCCCGGCGCCAGAGACGGTGAGGATTCCGATTTTATCCAGACACCCGAGGAAGCCACGGCGGCGCTGAAAAAGTACGCGGGTAAAAACGTGCAGCTCATCGTTGCGCGCAAGGGCGACACAACAACTCTCAAAGGAGCGCTCCCAGCGGAAGACAGCAATTCGCCGACATTCTCGGTTCGAACGCCCGGCGGCTTGAAATTTGGAATGGACGCCATGGTTGAGCGCCTTAGTTTTGTCGAATCCGTCAAAACGGGCAACAAGATGATCGTCATCTTGTTCAAGAACCTGCGCGATCTTGTTAAGAGCCACAAGTTTCAGGAACAGACGGGCGGCGTCATCCGAATGTATCAGGAGACGGCTCGCGCCTCCAAGGTCAACATCAACGAGACCATTAGCTTGGCTGCACAGCTTTCGATCAGCCTGGCGATCTTCAACATGCTGCCCATTCCGATTCTCGACGGCGGTCACCTGCTGACCTTCTTCATCGAATGGGTGCGGCGAGGCAAAAAGCTGACGGAGAAGCAGCAGCAAGCCTTCATGCTGACGGGCCTCGTCATTATCGGAACACTCTTTATATTGATCAACGCGAATGATATTATTCGCACATTCAGTGACAAGCTTCCACACTAGAAAGCAGCGACCAGGACAGAACATGCGCGCAACTCAAGCCTTTATCCCCACCCTTCGCGAAGCTCCCAAGGACGCCGAGCTGATCAGCCATCGCCTGCTTCTTCGAGCGGGCTACATCCGGCCGCTCGCCAGCGGCGTTTATTCTTATCTGCCGCTCGGACTGCGCGTAATCAATAAGATCTCGAACATCCTGCGTGAAGAAATGGACCGCGTCGCCGGCAACGAGTTCTTTTTCCCGGCGCTCATCCCCCGCGAGCTTCTGGAAGAATCCGGCCGCGACAAAGTCGACGTGCTCTTCACCGCCAAGCCACACGACTATTTCCTGGGCTTCACGCACGAGGAAGTCATCACGGACGTCGTGCGCAACACGATCAAATCGTACAAGCAGCTTCCGTTCCTGGGTTACCAGATCCAGACGAAGTTCCGAAACGAGCCTCGCCCGCGCGGCGGCCTGATCCGCGGGCGTGAGTTTCTGATGCTGGACGCCTACACCTTCGACCGGTCGGAAGAAGACGCGCTGGTCGCTTATAAGAAGGTCCGCGAATCCTTCGGACGCATGTTCACCCGCTGCGGCCTGGCCTCGATCGCCATCCAGGCGGACTCGGGCGCCATCGGCGGATCGCTGAGCGAAGAGTTCATGGTGCTGTCGGAAGACGGCGAAGATACGGTCCTCCGATGCAGCGTCACAGGCTACGCCGCGAACGCCGAACGCTGTGAAGCGATCCCTGTTCCCGCAGAGCCTGCCGACACCGAAGTCGCCGCGATGGAAGAAGTCTCCACGCCCGGCGTCAAAACCATCGAAGAAGTTTCGGGCTTTCTGAAAGTGGACGCCACACGCTTGATCAAAACGCTCGTCTTTGTTGCGCCCGATGGAAGCCCCGTAATCGCGCTGGTGCGCGGCGACCGGGAGCTGAACGAAGCGAAGCTTGGACGCACCCTGGGCGGCCCGGCCCGTCTCGCTGAGCCGGCCGTGGTCGAGCGCGTCACCGGCGCTCCCGTCGGCTTCGCCGGTCCCGTCGGCTTGCCCGCATCCGTCCGGATCATTGCCGACCGTGAAGTGGCGACCGTTCGCGACGGCGTGGTCGGCGCGAACAAGGCCGATGCGCACTTCCAGCACGTCCTGCCGGGCAGGGACTTCCCCGAACCCGAATATCTCGACCTGCGCACCGCCGTCGCCGGAGACCAGAGCCCGATCGACGCCAGCGGCGTGCTTTATACCCAGCGCGGCATCGAAGTCGGCCACGTCTTTTACCTGGGCACAAAGTACAGCTCTTCCATGCGCGCCGAATACGACGATGTGGACGGAACCGCCAAGTTCTTTGAAATGGGCTGCTACGGCCTGGGTGTCTCACGCACCTTCGCCGCCGCCATCGAGCAGCACCACGACGCCGACGGCATCGTCTGGCCCATCACCATCGCCCCCTATGCCGTCACGATCATCCTGGTCAACCCCGCCGACCCGGCCCAGACCGAAGCCGCCGAAACGCTCTACAGCGACCTGCAGGCCGCAGGCCTGGACGTCCTGCTGGACGACCGCGTCGAGCGCCCCGGCGTCAAGTTCAAGGACGGCGACTTAATCGGCGTCCCGGTCAAAGTGACGGTCGGCAAAGGCGTTGCCGACGGCGGTACTTTGGAAATAGGCCTGCGCCGCGACCGCAACTCCAAGCAAGCCGTCCCCATCGCGGACGCATCGGCGCACGTGCTGGGACTCGTCAAGCAACTGAAGGACGAGATCCAGGCGAACGTGGACACGCACGTGGTGTGAGGCGCGGCCCTCATCCCCCAGCCCCTTCTCCCAATTCTGGGAGAAGGGGAGCAAGAGTTTTTGAGATTTTCAAACCTTAATTCCAACCCTCTCCCAGAATTGGGAGAGGGGGGCCCGAAGGGCCGGGTGAGGGCCGTCCCAAGTCACATCAATGACATCCCTACTCCAGCAATATCCCCTCATCGAACTCAGCGGGCGTCTCCTCCTCGCCGGCCTGCTCGGCGGCCTCGTCGGCTGGGAGCGGGAGCGGCATGAGCGGCCGGCGGGTCTTCGAACGCATATTTTGGTGTGCGTCGGCGCGGCGATGATCGCGGTGGTCGACCATGGCTCTTCTGGCGTTGGCGGACGCATCGCGGCGCAGATTGTTACAGGGATTGGTTTTCTCGGCGCCGGCTGCATCATGCGGGACACCAGCGGCCTGGTGCGGGGGCTGACGACGGCCGCCAGCGTCTGGGTAGTCGCGGGTCTGGGGATTGCAGTGGGTTACGGGGGCGTAAACGCTGGGCTAGCGGTCGTCGCCACGGGGATCGTGCTGCTCACGCTGTCGGTCTTGGACCGATTGGAATCGACGCTGAACAGAGAACGGAAGCGCCAGGAGCTCAATCTCGTGCTCGCAACCGGAGACAATGCGCTTATGGAAATGCGCACGCTTCTGCAGGGACTGCGCGAGCACGGAACGCGCACTCGTGACATTAACTTCACGCAGGCTCCGGACAGTCTTATCGTCCGCCTGGAACTGGTCATGAAGCGCAACACCAGGCGCGACGACCTTGACGAGTTCCTCAAAAATCAGCCCCAGGTGATCCACTTTCACTGGACGGAATAACTATTCCATCTCGCCCGGCGCTATCTCATGCGGACGATACAATCCCATTTCTTTGATATAATCCACCACGCCGTCAGGGCAAAGATACCGAATACTGCGCTCCTGGTGAGTGCGCACGCGGATGTCCGTGCTGGAAATATCCAGCCCCGGGATTGGCAGGAAAGAAACATGATCGAGGAAGTTCTTGTCGGCCAGCTCCGACAGCCGCTCCAGCGAGAAGCCAGGACGAGTGACGGCAATGAACCGGCACTGCTCCACGAGGCGATCGTACTCATGCCACGTCAGAATTTGCAGGATGGCGTCCGCGCCGGTAATGAAGTAGAGGGCTTCTAGGTCAGGATATTGATTACGGAACGCACGGATCGTGTCGATGGCGTACGATGGCCCTGGGCGGTCGATCTCGATCCGAGAGCAAGAGAACTGGGGATTGGACGCCGTCGCTAGCTCCGTCATGACAAAGCGGTCTTCAGGCGAGCTGACAAGATACGCTTTCTTATGCGCCGGACGCCCATTGGGCACGAAAACAACTTCGTCCAGCGCGAACGCCTGGCGCGCTTCTTCGGCCATCAGAAGATGACCGAAGTGGATTGGGTCGAATGTGCCGCCCATAATGCCGATGCGTAACCCCATGTCATACAGTCCTGAAACGGCGTGTTAAAGATTGAGAACGAGATTGTCTCGGTGCACCACTTCGTCACTGGGCTTGGCGCCGAGCAGCTGGTGGATATCCGCCGTACGCCGCCCCATAATCTTGAAGAGATCGTCGTTGGCGTAGTTGACAAACCCCTGCGCGAAGGCGTGGCCCTGGGCGTCCAGAAGGCGCACAAGCTCCCCTACTCGGAAATGGCCGGAGATATGTGTGACACCCGCAGGCAATAGACTTTTGCCTTCGTCGATGAGGCGCTGCTTGGCGCCGTCGTTGACGGTGATCGATCCCTTAGGCACGACGCCATAGGCGATCCAGCGCTTGCGCTGGCCCATGCGTTCGGGACGCGGCAGGAAAAGCGTGCCGCAGGCGCCGCTCAGGGCGTCGGCGACTACGTTTTCGCGGCGACCGTCAGCGATGGTCATATGGACACCGGTCCCGGCGCAGATCTTCGCCGCCTGGATCTTCGTCGTCATGCCGCCGGTTCCAACATTGGAGCGAGCGCTCCCGGCGCGCTGCTCGGTCGCCTTGTCGATCTTCGCGACGACTGGAATCAGCTGGGCGTCGGCAAACTGGCTTGGGTCGCGATCGTACAGTCCCGAGACATCGGACAGCAGAAGAAGCGCGTCGGCTTCGGCAAGCGAGGCGACCAAAGCCGCCAGTGTGTCGTTGTCGCCGAACTTGATCTCCTCCACGGCGACCGTGTCGTTCTCATTGACGATCGGCACGACACCAGCTTTGAGCAGCGCGGCGAACGTATTGCGTGCGTTCAGATAACGCGTGCGATCACGCAGATCGTCACGCGTCAGCAATACTTGGGCGACCGTAATTCCGTGGACGGCGAACGCCTCGGCGTAGGTCTGCATCAGCAAGCCCTGCCCCACGGCGGCGGCGGCCTGCTTCTGCGGGATCGTTTTTGGGCGGCCGGTCTGCCCCAGACGCGCCATGCCCGCGGCGACGGCGCCACTGGAGACCAAAATTACGGAACGGCCCTGCGCGCGCTGATCGGAGAGCTGCGAGGCGAGGCCCGCGATATACTCCCGGTCGGTCGAGCCATCACTATTGGTAATGGTGCTGGAGCCGACTTTCACCACAACACGCGTCATAACCATCGGCTCAGTCGCCGGCGACTCAATCTTCGTATTCATCGTCATCGTCGTCTGAAGCCTTCTTCGACCTCGGGACCTCCGCATCCTCATCGTAGAAATCGAACTCGATCTTGCCGATCCGCACGCTGTCGCCCTGCTTCGCGCCGAGCGCGCGTAGCTTGTTGATCACGCCGGCCTTCTCAATCGTCTTTTGCAGGCGCTCAACAGCCGCCTCGTTGTCCATGTTGGTCATGGCGACAACGCGCTCCATGCCTGGACCGCTGACGATATAGATATTGTTGCCGCTGTCGTAAATGGCGTCCCACCGGCGATCGCGACGGCGCTGGGCCATCGTGTCGACCGTGATCATGACGGTCTCGTCCACCGGCTCCGGTTCGTTGGGAAGCTCGGCGAGGCGTGTGGCGCATTCATAAACGATCGCCTCCAGGCCCTGACGCGTCGCGGCGGAGATCAAGAAAACCTGGCGGCCTTCCGTGGACAGCTCCTCTTGATAGAGTTTGACGATTTCTGGATCGGCAAGGTCGATCTTGTTCAGCGCGATGATCTGCGGCAGCTGCGAAAGCTTTGCGTTATACGCTTCCAGCTCCCGGTTGATGATCGCGTAATCGTCCAGCGGATCTCGCCCCGTCAGCCCCGACACGTCGATGAGATGCACGAGCAGACGCGTGCGTTCAATATGCCGCAGGAACTGGTGCCCCAGGCCGATGCCTTCGCTCGCTCCTTCGATCAGGCCGGGGATGTCCGCAACCACAAAGTTACGCTCCTCGTCGACGCGCACGACGCCAAGGTTCGGCACGAGTGTCGTGAACGGATAGTCCGCGATCTTCGGCTTCGCCGCCGAAATGCCGGCGATCAGCGTGCTCTTGCCGACATTGGGATAGCCAATCAAACCGACATCGGCCAGAAGTTTGAGCTCCAGCTTCAGTGTGAGTTCCTGGCCCGGCTCGCCGTTCTCCGCAAACTTGGGCGCCTGCAAGGTCGAGCTGGAGAAGTGCGAGTTACCGCGCCCGCCCTGCCCGCCTCGGAGGATCCGGATCTTCTCGCCGGCCTTGGTCAGGTCGGCGACGACCTTGCCATTGGAGAGGTCGGTCGCGACGGTGCCGATCGGCACTTTCAGGACGAGATCGTCCGCGCCCTTGCCGTTCATATCCCGGCTTGCGCCGTTCACGCCATCCGGCGCTTCATATTTGCGCTGAAAGCGGAAATCGAGCAGCGTCGAGAGATTGGAATCGGCCTCCATGTAAACATCGCCGCCATCACCGCCGTCCCCGCCGTTGGGGCCGCCGCGCGGCACATACTTCTCTTTGCGAAAGCCGACCGAGCCGTCCCCGCCGTCGCCCGCCTTGACATTAATTGTGACTTCATCAACAAACATAATTTACTCTTCCAAACCGTCGATCACTATTGGCGTTCGGTCCGCCAGCATAAATCGACCCGTCGCAAACTGCGCTCCCAGCCATCCGCCCAGCGTTCCAAACGCGAGGGCGACAACCGGGTTGCGCACCAGAAAGTAGAGACCCAGGTTATGCTCCGACGCCTGGGTCACAGGCAAAATTCGCCAGAATGGATGCAGCGCGCCGGCCAATAGCCAGACCGCAAACGCCAACGCCGCCGCCTGCATCCCGTAAGTCTTGCCGATCAATCCCGCAAGAAGCCCGCCGGCGAACGCGGGAATCAGCTGCGTGAAGAGACCGATCGCCCCGTCATAAAGCGCAGGGTCCTGAAAGATCATGTTCAAGATCGTCAGCGCCGCCAGCCGATTCATACCCCACGCCACCGCAAATGCGGCGATTACCCCCACCAAGAAGCGCAGCCGCATCAGCCCGACGCCCCTTCCATGATCGTGATCTGCGATCCCATCGGCGTCTTCACAATCTCGACACGTGAGGCGAAAGCGTCTTTCAGTTCGTCAATGTGCGTGATGACGATGATCTTCTCAAAGTCGTCCTTGATGGCGTTCAAAGCGTCCACGAGGCGCTCCCGCCCCTTGCCGTCCTGCGTGCCGAAGCCCTCGTCGATGATCAGCGTTTGCAGCTTAGCGCCGGCGCGGCGCGCGAGCAGCTTGGACAGTGCGATCCTCAGGGCGAACGCCGCCCTAAAGCCCTCTCCTCCAGAATACATTTCCAATGGCCGCGTTCCGAGACTGTCACTGACTTTGATGTCCAGCGTCTCGATCGGCGTGTCCTTTTTGGACTTCGCCTCACGCAGCGTCTCGAAATAGATCGTCATATCGCCGTCGGTGAGGCGCTCCAGCAATCGATTGGCTTCTTCCTGAATTTCCGGAATGGCGTTCTCGATGATCAGGGCCTGTACGCCCTTCTTGCCGAAGGCTTTGGCGAGCTGGTCGTGAATCTCCTGCTCTTTTTTCGCAGACAGCAGCACCGCTTCCTTGATTACCTTCTGAGCCTTCAGATCTTCACAGCGCATCACGAGCTGCTGGTAGCGGCCGATTTCATGCGACGTCGTGCTCGCGCTCTGCCGCCGCTCGCTCTCCAGCACTTTAATCTCATTCGTACGCGTATCAATGGCGGCAAGTTCGGCGCTGACATCGGCGATCTGCTTTTGCTGGACCATGGCCTCGTCGCGCGCATCCCGACGCTGGCGCAGCGACCGATCCGCGCGCTGCAATCGGCTTTCCGCCGCGGCGAGCGCCTCGGCCGCGTGGGCAAGCTCCAGGTGCTGACGCTCGGCCGGCGCCAGCCGCGCCGCCGTCTCTCGCGCCGTCGCGTGCGCCGTCTCCACATCGCCTAGCTTTTCAATGCCGTCTCGATAACGGGTCACCGTCGCCAGAATTTCGGGCGCATACGCTTTGGCGTCGAAGAGCTTCTTCGTTTCCGTGGCGAGCGTTTCCAATTGCGGCAGCTCACGCTGCACTTCCTCCAGCTCCAGCAAGCGCTGTTCGAGCTGGCCGAGGCGCACACGATCCGCAGTCAGCGCCGCCAGCGACTGGTCGAGCGCCGTTACCTGACGCTCCAACGCGCCCAATTCTTCCTTGGCCAGCTTCGCCTGCGCCCAGATGGCCTTGCGCTGCGCGTTGGCGGCCACAAGACTGCCCTGATATTCCAGCTGCGTCTCAGCGATCTTTTCCGGCGGTAATGGCGAGTTACAAACGGTGCAGACGCCCTGCTGGTCGGCAATCGCCGCGAGCCGGCTTTCCCATTGCTTGATCTGCTCACCGACAGCGGCATTGTCCTGCTGCAATTGCGAGAGATTCTCACGAACCACCGTCAGACGCGCCTGCGCTGTCGCACGCTCGGTCTCCATCGCCTCCGCGCCGGCAACCTTTGTCTTCGCCGCCGCGTGCTCGCGCTGCAAATCCGGCAGGACAGCAATACGACCCAGCGCCTGCTGGTAATCGATCGTCGAGCGCTCCAATTTGCGGTGCATCTCGTTCTGCGCCGTCAGCCATTCTTTCTCAGCGTCGGCCAGCATCTGGCGGCCGCGATGCAGCTTCGCGACATTCTCTTCCAGCTTCACCAAATCTTCGCGCGTCGTGACGAGCAGCGCATGGTCACGCTCGATCTCGTCCTTGCGCACAAGAATGGCCTTCCAGCGGTCGGCCTCGCGGTTCTGGTCCGTCAGTTCGTTGGTGAGTTCTAAAATCTCGGCGTCCAGCGTCGCGATCTGCGCCTTCACCCGCTCCGCGAACTCACGCTGACTTTCCAATTGCCCGCGCCGATCCCGCAGGTCATCCCACTCTTTCTTGAGGAGCTCTTGTTTGGCTTCCAGTTCGGCGTAACGCGCCTGCAAAGCCGCCAGCGACTCGCGGTACTGCGCTTCGTTCGCCAGCTCCGCGCTCATACCGTTGATGTCCCGTTCGGCGTCCACCACTTCGGTCATCGCCTCACGCGCTTTTTCCCGCGCCTTGGCTTCGAGCTGATCGTAACGAGACAGGTCCAGAATGTCGGCCAGAATCTCTTTACGTTTGCCCGGCGATTGCTGAACGAACCGATCCGCCTGCCCCTGTCTCAAATAGGCCGAGTTGATAAACGTATCGTAAGACATGCGCAAAAGCTGCTGGATTTTCTTTTCAGTCTCCCCAGAGTTATTCCCCGTCAGAGACCGCCAGGCGCTGTCCACTTGCTCCTGCTGAAGCTCCCACACGTTCCCCGCCGCCCGCTTGGAGCGCTTGCGCATGACCCGATATCGGTTCCCGTCGAGATCGAACGTAAACTGCACACTCATCTCATCCGCGCCAATGCGAACGAGTTCGTCGTGCTTGTTCTTGCCCGCGCGGCTTTCGCCCCACAGCGACCACGTGATGGCGTCCAGCAGAGCGCTCTTGCCGTTGCCGTTCTCCCCCGAAAGACACAGCGTATGCATCCCGGTGAGGTCGAGCACGGGGCCGTCCTCGCCATAGGACATAAAATTCTTGAGTTCTAGGCGGACTGGAATCATGAGTAAATCTAAAATCCCGAGGCAATATAGGCGTCAGAGCCATGCCCATTCGGAAACGCGGGTATAAAACCCACATCAAGAGTTTCCCGGTTATGAAACCCGGGCCTG
>NZ_JBDSQY010000183.1:0-3762 GCF_039929585.1 Capsulimonas sp. | reverse complement strand
GGTATTGGCCCGATAATAATCAATGCTGACCCCGTCGTTTTTGACATCCCAGAGGCTGGTTCCCCCGGTGAGCAGTTGTGATGCTCCGCCGGACGTAAGACGCACGGATGTGGATGTATTGCCCGCCGGCATCACGATATGTATTCCAGTGACGGCGATGTAGTTTCCGGCGCTGTCGATGGCGTCGTAAGTCGCGCCATAGGTCCCGCCGTCCATCAGCGTAAACGAGCGAGCCTCACGTATGTCCTCTGAGACGGCCTGGATCGCCTTCGCGGCGTCGAGAGAGGAATTGGACGCGCCGCTGACGCTGGCGCAGAGACGCAGCATCGTGACGAACAGTCCCATTGTGGCCAGCATGAGCAGCGAAAAGACTCCCATGCCGATCATGATCTCAACCAGGGTGAAACCGCGAGCTCGATCCGTTTTGCGATTGTTTGAGCGATCTTTAGTCATATTACGCCTGAACCGGCTACCGCGCCGCGATGATGGTGTGGGTCGTGAAGCTGCCCGAGCTTTGATTACCGCCTTGCCAGGCGAAGGTGTCGGTGACCTGAACGGCCTGCGCCAGCGACGGCGCGTTAGCTCCGGCGGATGTCAGCGCCTGACCGATCCAGAGCTTGCCCGTGCTTCCCGCTGGGAAATAACCGATGCCCGTCCCGTTGTCCACCAAATCATCGACGATTGTGAATGAGTAAGATCCATCCGCGTTCTTTGTGGACGAGTCGATGATGCTGCGGCCGAGCAGGGAGGAACCGTTCATGCCGGCGAAACCCAGGTCGCGCATCTGGTCGACCTTCTGCTGAGCGAGCAGGGACGCCTGCGCGTAGTTCGCGCCGACATGGCCGGCGCGGGTGGCGACGGGAAACGTGGCGCCAAACAGCATGATCATCATTCCAAAGACGAAGAGTGAGATCGTAAGCTCCACCAGAGTAAAGCCACGTCGTGTTTGGTTCTTGAGTTGTGACGCCTTCATAAGATTGCTTTCCGGTATGTATCCCTATTAGAAATTATGCCTTTTTCGGTGAGCGGCCATATCCGCAATAATAGGGGCATTCAATTTGCGCGCGCCTCAGCGACCTTGGACCTTTTGCCGCGCAGCGCGGCGATGCGCTCCAGAGTTTGTTCCGCTTCGGAACTCTTGAAGAGATGCAGCACATCGCCGAAGGCGATCTGCGCCTCGTCCAGGTCGCCGCTCATAAAGGCCACTCGGCCGCGCGCCGTTTCGCCAGAGGCGTAATCAAGCGCGATCCCAGTCAGGAAGTCGTCCGTCAGATACATGCCATCGTAAACGCCGCGCAGCGAATAGCCGCGCCAGACGCTCTTGGTCGTGGCGAGCAGCGCCGGCAGAGGCGGACGCTTGCCGTGTGGAAAAATCTGGGTGAGCAGTCCGATCTGGGCAAGTTCACCCGTCTTCTCAAGATACGCCTGCACGGCGATCTGCTTGCCGCGCTCATAATGGATTGGGGGATCGTCGGACGGTCCCAGGATGAACAGCGGGCGGTTCGTCGTCAGGCAGTGCTCAATGACCCGACGCAGTGGCTCTTCGCGTGTGGCTTGATGGATCGACACGGCCCCATCGGGGAAGATACTCGCCAGATCTTTGTCCTCGCGCACCAGATCGGACAGATACCAGCCTGTGACCCAGCGATGGTACTTGGGGTTGTAAACGCCGGCGAGCATGCCGCGCTTGACCAGCGTAACATCCGTCCGATACCCCTCCACGCGCTGCAAGTATGTGATGGCGAACGCGGACGTATCGCGGCCGTTATCGATCAGCAAGCCGCCCTTCGGAACGGTGGACAGCAGGTTGCGGCCGTAATCGTAACACATCCACGTGTGGCTCAGATCGTTGATCGTCCAGTGTCGAATCGCCTGGAATGGCGTAAGCGCCAGAGCGCAGGCGGCGGCCAATCCGGCGAACGCCGGACGCTTGCTGGGCTCGATCCCGCGCTGGATCACCACCCAGGCCTCCGTCATCGCAAATCCTGCGGTCACGCATAACACCAGATACGATGGGATGAAATAGATATAAGCGTTGTAGATCCCATAGTTGATGGTGTAGACGACATCGGCCAGCAGGATCCATGACAGCAGCAGCGCCAGCGGCCGATGCTCGCGTCGCACCCACAGCAGGATCAGACCGACAAACGCGAGCGCAACGCCGACCCAGGTCAACTCGCGCCCCAGGCCGAAGAACCACTCGGCCAGCTTGCCGAGGACTTCGGGGAGCTTGGTGTGGAACATGGCGTCCGCGTACTGCCGGCCTGTGATATGGAACCAGAACGCGAACGGAGAAGTGATATCGCCCCAGTTCGCCGCAGGCTTCGCGGCCGCCCGAATGGGAAGGTATGCGTATGAGAGCAGCGGCGCGAGCGCAATGGCCAGCGTCGCCGCCCATTGCTTCCGTACGGCTCGGTCGCGCAGCGCCAGCAGGCGGCGATCGGTCATCAAAATAAAGGCGATGAATCCTGGGACAAATAGCGTGTTGATCTGATGGTTCGTGACGGCGAACCCATAAGCAAGCGCCAGCAGCTTCAAATCGTTCGCTTGGAGTCCGCGCATCCGCCAGCGCGCCGTCAAAAACAGCAGCAGCGAGGTGTAGAACGCGGTCAGGCTGTAGGTTTCGCAGAAGAGGCACTGCTGCCAGAACGTGAGTGAAAAGGCGAACATTCCGGCGGCGGCGGCGGCGATCGGCCGCGCGGCGCCGACGCATCGCGAAAACCCATAAAGACACGGGATTGCCAGAGCGCCCAGCAGGGCGCTCAAAACATTCAGGCGCCAGATCGTCGTCCCGATGGGCAGGATCAGCGTCCACAGCTTCGCCAGCATACACCACACGGGATAACCCGTGGGGTGGGTGACTCCGAGCGAGTAGGCCGCCGTGGCGAGCTCCCCGCAATCGCCCCAATAGATGGTCGGACAGAGTGTGCGCAGATACACGCAGAACGCCGTGAGAAACAGCGCCGCCGCGATGCAGCGGTCCAGCAGATGGGGTTTGGAGAGAAAATTCATAGTTTGTCGCCTTTTTTGGCCGCGAGCGCACGCTGATAAGATGATAAATCTCTTTTAATATCGGTGAAAGCTCGTAATTTCCACAGGGTGGGGATGCGCGACAAATAAAAACGGGGCGTCCTGCAGGGGCGCCCCGTTATCTGTAGGACTGGGATAATTACGGCAAAACGTGCGACCAGCTCGTATTGACCGGGTCGTCTCCGATGCTGCACGTCGGACTGGAGCCGACGACGCCGATGCTGTAGGTCCCATCGGAGGGACAAACGGGAAAGACACGGATGTAGGCGGGATAAATATTCGCCGGGGAGCATGTCGCGGTTGTGGCCGCTTTCGAGGCCATGGCCCACTGCTGCTTGGCGCTGTCGATTTGTCTGAGGTTGGCGATACAGCTCTTAGCGCGCGATGTTTCACGGGCCTGCAAAAAGCCGGGAATGGCGATTGCCATCAGGATGCCAGTGATCAAAATAACGACCATGATCTCGACCAATGTAAAGCCACGGCTATTCTTGTTCATGAGTGTTTGATGAGGACGGACGGGGAGACAAAAAATATGAGCATCGACTCGGGTCGATGCTCATACTAGTTTCGTTAAGCGAGCCTATGGCAGGACATGCGACCAGTTAGTGTTGGTGGCGTTGGCGCCGATGCTGCACGTCGGGCTCGTCGAAACGTCGCCCAGCGTGTAGGTGCCGGCGGACGGGCAGCCCGGGTAGGTCTTGATGTAGCTGGGAGCCAGGTTCGCCGAGGTGC
>NZ_JBDSQY010000182.1:0-3835 GCF_039929585.1 Capsulimonas sp. | reverse complement strand
GCAGCGGCGCGACGGTGTCCTGCTCCAGCACTAACGTCGTACCCATCGGGCCGGTCAAAAGATACACGCGGTCCACGGTTTGCAGCATCAGCCAGAAGCCGTGGCCGAGACTGCCGGCGGTTGTCCAGCCGCGCTCCAGGGTGGCGCGGGGGAGGTTATCCATATCGATTCCTTTGCCGGTGTCCTCGATCCAAACTTGTACGGTTCCGGAGGGGACCGAGCCGACATAGGATGATCCGCCGCCGGCGTGAACGATGGCGTTCATGGCTGCTTCGGAGGCGGCGGTGATGAGATTTTGCCAGCGCAGGTCGGGAAAGGACAAGGCCAGCGCGGCGTGTTTGGCGGCGTCGCGCAGGGTGCGCATGTCGTGGGAAATCACGAGCGGGATGGGATCGCCAATCTGTGGAAGCCTGGGGGGCAGCCCGGAAGGAGAATCGACCAAACGCAGCTTGCCTTCAGTGACGCTGGCGAGCACGTCGGAGAGAAAGGTGCGCATGCGGGCTTCGGCGGCCTCGCGCAGCTTTTCGGATTTGGCGCGCGCTTCCTCGGCTTCGCGTCGTGCGTCAATCTCGATCTGCAGTTCCTCGGCCCGGGTCTTTACGACCGCCAGTTCAGCGACCACGTCCTCGCCCCGGATGAACGCCGGGAAGCGGCTCGCGTTGACCAGGACCGCGAAGCCGATGTCGGCGGTCACCATTGTCCACGGCGTGTTGACGTCGTAAGTCAAATGCCAGTAGGAAAGACCTTCAAGGAAGTGGCCGACGCCGCACGTCAGGAAGATAATCGGCACGAATACGCCCAGGAGACGCTGGAACCACGCTTGACGCGACACCATTACCGTGAAGGTCATGATGGCGGCGTCGCCGATCAGAAGCGCAACGAATGGATGAAACGCCTGGACGCAAATGTAATCGAGTGTGAACGATCCAATAAGGTACAGCAGTGCGAGACTAAGATCCCAAAGGTGCTGACGGCTCTTGGAGTACATCCTCAGGAAGTAATACACCATCCCGAAGAAAACGCCGAAGTAGGCCAATCCGATCTCGATGTTGCCGACGCTCCAAATCCGGGCGCGGTCGGGGTCCATCAGCACGCAGCGCTGCATCAGCTCTGAATGTGACATCTTCTCCGTGAGCGAAAGACCAAGCAGGCTGTAGGCGATCGCCAGCACGAAGAGGGGCATGATCCACGGGATCAGATACTTTGGCGTGCCCGGGCGTGGGGAGGGAGAGGATATGGGGTCGATTGTCATGATTCAATCGCTCCCACCAGCAGGCACTGGTCGTCGCGGACCCCGCCCCGAGCGAAGGCGTTGACTTCGTCGATGAGGCTGCGGACCAGCGCTTCCGAATCGCCAGTCAGCTTCGAGCCTTGAAGCAGGGCGCTTACTCCGGAAACACCGAGCATCTCCGAGCGCGTCGGCCCGACTTCGGTCAATCCGTCCGTAAATACAGCCAATACGTCTCCTCTCTCTAACCGCACGGCGCGCTCCTCGAATACGCCTCCGTCGTACATCCCCAACACCGGGCCGGTCGGGGACAGCTCCGTAATCTCGCCGTCGACCCGGCGGATAAGGCCCGGCTCCTGGCCGCAATTCACATAGCACAGCGTTCGCGTGCGCGCGTCCCAGCGGCCGACGAACAGCGTGGCGAATCCCGTGAGCAGATCGTTTTCCGACAGCGTGCGGCTGACGCTCGACACCGCCGCACTTAGCGCGCTTTCGTTGTAAAGCGCGAAGCGCAGCATGTTACGCACCGTCGCTACCTGAGAAGCCGCCGCCAGTCCCTTGCCGCTCAAATCGCCGACGATCAGGAAGGTGATGCCGGGAGCGGCGGAAAAGACATCGTAGAAATCGCCGCCGACCCCTGCTTCGTCCAGCGCCGGTTTGTAGTGCATCCGGATGTCCAGACCCGCCACGCTGCTTGGCGGACGCGGCTGCAGGGCAGCCTGGAGCTGTTCCGCGATCAGATGCTCGCGCTGCTGTACGCGCGCCATTTCCACGGCCGAACGGGTTTGTGTCGCCACCGCCTCGATCAGCGTCACCTCATCCTGTGTCCAGTCGCGCCGAACATCCGCCATGGCGGCCGTCAGGGTCGCCATCGAAGTCTCCGTTTCGTACAGAGCGACGGAGACTCTTGAGCGCAGGCGCAGGGCCGCCATATTTTCGCGGGTCTGCGCCGAGAGAGAGGAATTGCGGGCGTCGGGAATAACGGATGTCGGCGTGCTCCGGTAAAGCTCCTGGAACATCTCGGCGGTATTGGTAAAGGGATGCACCCCTTTGATCGCCGGCAAATCTTCCCGCCGCCATTCGCTCGCGACCGTTACTTGGTCGTTCGCCAGATCATAGATGGCGAAGTAACAGCGATCCACGCCGAGCGCTTCGCCGAGGTGGCGGACAGCGATTTCCTGAATTTGGGCGGGATCGACAGCGGCGCGGATCGCCCCTCCGATCCGATTGATGAGCGCCTCGCGCTCGGCGCGCGCCTGTATGCCCGTCAGCAGCCGCGCCGCTTCGGCGATCGAGCGCATCTGCGCGGCGACCGCTTCCACGAACAAAATCTCCTCCGGCTTCCAATCACGGGGCTCTTCGGCCATGTGCACGCCAAGCACCGCGACGACTTTGCCTTCGGTGGCCATCGGAACATCCAGGAGCGCCCGGATACCCATTTCGCTCAAAATGTCGATGGATTTTTGTGAGAACGGCCCACTGCGAATGTCCGAAACGGCATTGGGCGCGGAAGCTGGGAATATCTCGTCCAGATCGACATCGAATGCGGCGAGAGAATATTCGCCCAGAAGACTGGGGAGGTTTGGGCGGCGCCATTCGGCGACAAAACTTACCAAGTCCCGCTCTTTGTCCAGCGCGATCGAAAGACATCGATCCACGCCGAGCGCTTCCGCCATCGCTTCTAAAGCGATCTCCTGGACTTCACGGGGATCGGATGTCAGCCGGATCGCCTGGCTGACGCGATTGAGAATCGTTTCGCGCCGGAACGCGGCGGCGGCCTCTCGCTCAGCTCGCTTGCGCTCGCTGATGTCGGAGAAATAAGCGACAAATCCCGCCCTCTCCGCCATTGATATAACCGCCAGCTCGATGGGAAACTCATCGCCGTCCTTGCGCAGGGCTTCGACTTCAATCCGTCGTCCGAAGATGGCTGAGCCGCCATCACTCTCATAGTGGTCAAACCCAAGGCGCCCCAGGCGGCGGCGCGATGGGGGAATGATCAGTTCCTCCACGAGGCGTCCCAGCGCTTCCGAACGCGTGTAACCGAAGATGCGCTCCGCCGCTGGATTGAACTCGGTGATGCGCCCGTCGGCGCTGTAGGTGATGATCCCATCCAGCGCCACTTCGAGGATGGTCGATTTCAGCGCCTCGCTCTGTTCCGTGCGCTTGCGCGCGCTGTGCTGCGCATGGCCCATCGCGGAGATTGCGATGCTGATAGCGACAAATACGAACAGCGAAGTTCGGTCCGCCTCGCTGAGGACGTTGTGATGTGAGGTTGAGAGAAAGATAAACTGAAATGCAATGGCCACGGAGAGCGTGGTGGACAGAAGTCCGCCGGTCCAGCCCAGCAGCCAGGCGCTGTAGACGATGGCAGGCAGAAAGGTGAAGAACGGCGCTTTGCCGTCGAGAGCGGCATGGAAGGGAAGGCGTACCAGGACGGCGACAACGACGCTTGTGATGACCCCGGCGTATCGTACGGCGACTTGCCGCCAATCGAGCGATGGCCGCTGTTCCTTTGCGGGTTCAATCGAGTCGTGCTTCGCATTGAAAGGCATCTATTAGTATAGCATGCATCGGGTTCTGGACGCATCCTCTCTGCTAGTTGTGTGC
>NZ_JBDSQY010000181.1:0-5465 GCF_039929585.1 Capsulimonas sp. | reverse complement strand
TTTACGGCTACTTGTCGAACGAGCAGGGCTGACAATGATCAGCACCCCTTTTACCCTGCGCAGCAGCTTGTTGGGAAAAAGGGGGAGACGAGCCTAAGCGAGTGGGGGAATAGGGCTCAAACGCGCTTGCTTCCCGCCCGAGCCTCTTTCAGCTCTTTCAGACGCGCCTCGCCAATCTTCTTCAGCGCCTCTTCCCACTCGTCTTTGTGCGCCGCCAGCGTGTCGCGAATGGTCGTCGCGATCGCCAAATTGCGATACCATTTGTGATTGCCGGGGATGATGTACCAGGGAGCATGGGGAGCCGCCGTCGCGCTGATAGCCTCCTGGTAAGCTTCCATATATTGATCCCAAAGCTCGCGCTCTTTCCAGTCGCCCGCGCTCAGCTTCCACGCCTTGCTGGGGTCCGCCTCCCGCGCTTTCAGACGCTCTTCCTGCTCGTCCTTGCTGATCATCAGATAGAATTTCATGATGATCGTGTTGGAATCCGCGAGCATGGCCTCGAAGTTGTTGATATGATCGTAACGTTTTTTGCAGGTCTTCTCATCGATGATTTTATGAACCTTCGTCACGAGCACATCTTCGTAATGCGAGCGGTTGAAGATCGTCATATTGCCCTTGCCGGGCGCCTGCTGGTGGATACGCCACAGGAAGTCGTGCGACACTTCTTCCGTCGACGGAACCTTGAACGACGCCACGGAGCAGCCCAGCGGATTGACAGCCGCCATCACATGGGTGATTGTGCCATCCTTGCCGCCGGTATCGGGCGCTTGCAGCACGATCAGGACGCTGTGCGTCTGTGCGGCGTACAGCAGGTCCTGAAGCGCATTGATCTCTTCACTGAGCTTCTGAATCTCCGGTTCGCACTTCTCTTTAGTGTTCTTGCCCTTTTCGTCCGGATCGTAGTCCTTGAGCCGAATCTTCTGCGGCTTGTCGATTTTGATTGCGTATGACATCCTTGCCCTCCCCAACGGTCTGAATACATAGTGTACGCAAAAATGCGCGCAATCAACCATGCAGACGCAAAAAAAGAGCGCACCGCCGAAGCGATACGCTCTTTTTGTTTTCAGTCTGGGAACTGGAAGGCGTGGTTAGAAGCCGCCCATGCCGCCCATTCCGGGCATGCCGCCGCCCATTCCACCGCCGCCGCCGCCTGCCGGGGCAGGGTTCTTGTCGGGGCGCTCGGCGATCAGGGTTTCGGTCGTCAGGATCAGGCCGGCGATGCTGGCCGCGTTTTGCAGCGCGGAGCGGGTCACCTTGGCGGGATCGACGATGCCCTGGGCCGCCAGGTCGCCGAACTCTCCGGTCGCGGCGTTGTAGCCGAGGCCGTTGCGCTTGATCTCATCGACGATGACCGAGCCTTCGACGCCCGCGTTGTTCGCAATCTGGCGCGCCGGCTCCTCAAGAGCGCGGCGGATGATCGCGACGCCGACCTTCTCGTCGCCGGTCAGCGTGAGGCTGTCCAGAACGGAGATGGCTTTGATCAGCGTGGCGCCGCCGCCGGCGACGATGCCTTCCTCAACCGCAGCGCGGGTGGCGGAAAGAGCATCTTCGATGCGGTGCTTCTTCTCTTTGAGTTCGGTCTCGGTCGCGGCGCCGACCTGGATGACGGCCACGCCGCCCGAAAGCTTCGCCAGGCGCTCCTGGAGCTTCTCACGGTCGTAGTCGCTGTCGGACTTCTCGATCTGAGCCTTGATCTGAGCGATGCGGCCCTGGATTGCTTCCACGGAGCCCTTGCCTTCGACGATCGTGGTGTCGTCCTTGGTCACGACGACGCGCTTGGCAGAGCCGAGCGAGGTCTCGTCGATGCTCTCCAGCTTGATTCCCAGGTCCTCGGTGACGAACTGGCCGGCGGTCAGCACGGCGATGTCCTCAAGGATGGCCTTGCGGCGGTCGCCGAAGCCGGGAGCCTTGACGGCGACGACGTTGATCGTGCCGCGCAGCTTGTTGACGACCAGTGTGGCGAGCGCCTCGCCGTCGACGTCTTCCGCGATGATCAGAAGCGGGCGGCCCTGGCGGACGACCTTCTCCAGAACGGGAAGCAGATCCTGGATGCTGGAGATCTTCTTCTCGAAAATCAGGATCAGGGGCTCGTCGAGAACGACTTCAAGCCGCTCGGCGTCGGTGACGAAGTACGGGGAGATGTAGCCCTTGTCGAACTGCATACCTTCGACCAGCTCCAGGGAGGTGGTCGTGCCCTTGCTCTCTTCGACCGTGATGACGCCGTCCTTGCCGACCTTGTCCATCGCGTCGGCGATCAGATCGCCGATCAGCGTGTTCTTGGCGGAGTTGGTGGCAACCTGCGTGATCGCTTCCTTGCCTTCGACCTTGATCGCCAGGCGGCCTATCTCAGCGACGACGGCGGAGACCGCGAGGTCGATGCCGCGCTTGACGGCGAGCGGGTTGGCGCCGGCCGCGACGTTCTTCAGGCCTTCGCGAACGATCGCCTGAGCCAGAACGGTAGCGGTGGTGGTGCCGTCGCCGGCGACGTCATTGGTCTTGGAGGCGACTTCGCGAACGAGCTGAGCGCCCATGTTCTCGAACTTGTCCTCGATCTCGATCTCTTTGGCGATCGTGACGCCGTCGTCCACGAGGGACGGGGAGCCGAACTTCTTCTCAAGCACAACGTAGCGACCGCGCGGTCCCAGGGTCACCTTCACGGCGTCGGCCAGGATATTGACTCCGCGCTCCAGCGCGCGGCGGGCCTGCTCATCGAACAACAGATCTTTTGCTGCCATCTCTGTGTGTTTCTCCTTCGGCGGGTCATCGCGACCGGCCTTGATATCTCAAAAACCCAAACGGGTCAAAATTCGCTGTTTCCGAACTAATCGTTCAGGATGCCAAGGACATCGTCGGCGCGCAGGATAATGACTTCCTCGCCCTTGACCTTGATCTCGGTGCCGCCGTACTTGGAGTAGACGACCTTGTCGCCCACCTTCACGTCGACCGTGCTGACCTTGCCGTTATCGAGCGTCTTGCCCGGTCCGACGGCCAGTACTTCGCCGCGCTGCGGCTTTTCTTTCGCGGTCTCCGGCAGGATGATTCCGCCGGCGGTTGTCTGCTCGGCTTCAAGAGCCTTGACGATGATCCGGTCGCCCAGTGGCTTCAGCATAGGTGTTGACCTCCCTCAATGGTTGTCGAGTAAAACTTGTGGAATGTTCCGTCCAGTATTATCCTCATTATTAGCACTCATGTCAAGCGAGTGCTAAACTTCTTCCGGATTTTTTCTTCGGTTTCTTGAGTGTGGGGCTATCAAGTAAGAAGATTGCGTTAGTTCAAAGGCCATCGGTTAAACGCCGACCGTTCCTTCCACTTTCTGCTCCTCCCAGTCGCACGGTGCTGGCTCTAAATCCGCTTCCAACGGATGCTGCTTGCCCCAGTCGGCCAGTGTCAGGATCACAGGGCGCAGACTGATCCCCAGTGGCGTCAGCGAATACTCCACCCTCGGCGGAACCTCAGGGTAGACCTCGCGATGGATCAGCCCGTCGCGCTCCATCTGACGCAATTCCTGGGTCAGTATCTTCGGCGAAACGATGCCTGTTCTCCCACCGGCGCCGCCATTGTTGACCCGGCGACGCAGCTCCGAGAAGCGCAGCGTTCCGTGGAACAGTTGATTGAGGACGATCAGTTTCCATCGTCCACCCACCAGGCGAAGCGTTCTTTCTGCTGGACAGCCGCCCACCATCGATCTCATGCAAAGCCTCCACGTCTGAAGCAGTAACGTCGTTTTTAGATACTATAGCACCTAAAGGTGCATACTAGACAGTCCTCGATTCACGCTTTATACTGACACCTGGCTGGCTAATTTTTGGCCAGCGACAACAATAGAAATCCGTGATGCCATAGGAGAGATCAATGAAAATTCTCATTGTAGGCGGCACAGGCTCCGTAGGTTCGGCGGTCATTGAAGCGCTCCAGGCGCGCGGCGCGGACATGCGGATTTTGATTCGTAAGCCGGAAGGCGCGGACAAGTTACCGACAGGGTTGGAAACGGTGGTGGGAGACCTGCTTGATCCCCCTTCCATTGAGGCTGCGCTTGACGGAGTGAATAAACTCTATTTGCTGAACGCCGTCACTCCCGAAGAATTGACTCAAGGCCTGATCGCTTACGATCTCGCTAAAAAGAGGAAGCTGGAGCACATTGTCTATCACTCGGTGTACCGGGTCGAGCGCTTCAAGGATGTCCCGCACTTTGCGGCAAAACTGGCGCTCGAAAACGCGATCCGGGATTTTGACCTCCCATTCACCATTATTCGCCCCAACTATTTCTTCCAGAATGACGTCACGTTAAAAGACCCGCTCATGAACGCTGGCCTCTACCCAATGCCGCTTGGCCCTGTGGGAGTCTCGGCGGTCGACATCCGGGATATCGCGGAGGCTACGGCCATTGCGCTGACGACCGATGGGCACATTGGCAAGACCTACAACCTGAACGGTCCCGATGTATTAAACGGTCCTCGCGTCGCAGAGATTTGGGGAAGCGTGCTTGGCAAAGAGATTCACTACACGGGACATGACATGGATCAGTTTGAGGCGCAAATGCGCCAGTCAGCTCCGTCGTGGTCGGCGTTCGATATCCGCATGATGTTCCAGGGGTATCTCGAACGGGGCTTCGAAGCGGAAACGGACGATCTGGAGATACTAACGGAACTGCTGGGCCATGCGCCTCGAAATTATCAGGACTTCGCGTCCGAGACCGCAAAGGCCTGGCAGGCTTGACGAAACGCAAACAAAAAGGAACAGCACAATGAGTGACACATCCCCGGGCATCGCGACTATCCCGCCGGACGATCCGCAGCGCAGACTCACCGTCGCGCGACCGAATGACGACGACAATCTTGTTCATCTGGGCGTTGTCGGCGATACCTATACGACCCTGCTCTCAGGCGTCGATACCGGCGGTCAGTATTGCCTGATCGATATGTATGTGCCGCCCGGCGGCGGCCCCCCGCCGCATCGCCACGATTTCGAGGAATCATTCACCGTTTTGGAAGGCGAGATTGAGGCCACCTTTCGAGGAACGAAATCGGTCGTACGAGCCGGCGAGACCGTCCATATTCCGGCAAACGCGCCGCATTTCTTTCGCAATGCTTCGGATGCTCCAGCACGTCTGCTCTGTATCTGCTCGCCTGCCGGCCAGGAAAAGTTCTTCGAAGAGATCGGCGTCCCAGTTGCGACCCGCATCACCCCGCCGCCGAAACCCGACGAAGCAGCCGTCGCGAAGTTCAGGGCCAAGGCGGAAGCACTCGCCCCGAAATACAAAACCGAACTTTTGAAGCCTGGGTAGCCACAGATGCCCGGCGATTAAAATCGCGGCTAGAAGTGCACGATGTGCCTCTCCGGGCACTCCAGAAACCTAGCGATTACGTATCTTTTCTGGAGGCAGCGAAGGCTGACATCGTGCACTTCTAGCCGCGATTTATGCGTTTTGATTTCTTAATGACGCAATCGGTCCACATGCAGCCGGC
>NZ_JBDSQY010000180.1:0-5383 GCF_039929585.1 Capsulimonas sp. | reverse complement strand
GTGGCGCGAAGCGCCGGGGTGGGTCACGTCGGAGAGGTGGCGCGAAGCGAATTGGGCTCCTCAAAAGGATAATCGATGAAGGCAGTGTTTGGATTGGTGGGATTGATGGTGGTGCTCGGCGCGGTGTACGCGCTGGCGTTCCTGCAGATCATTCCCGCGCAGAAGATGGCGGAAAAGTCGCCGGCGATGATGAAAATCATGCAGCCTCTGCATTTGGCGAAGCCAAAACCGAAGGCTAAGCTTGTGGCGAAGGCAGGGGCGCCCGTCGATTCGGCGAAACTGGCGCTGGACGCGCAGCAGGCGAAGCTGGACGCCGACCGGGCGCAGCTGGAAATAGATCGTCAGGCGTTCGCGGCCGAGAAGGCGGCGCCGACAGTCGGGGCCAGTGGACAGCCGGCCGCGCCACCCATCGATCCGAAACAAAAGCGACTCGATATCTATGCGACGATGGGCGCGGACGACATCGCAGGCATCTTCGCCAAACAGCCCGACAAAGTCGTACTGTCGGACCTGATGGCGCTCGATGAAAAAAAGGCGGGGCAGATCCTGGCGGCGATTCCGGCAGACCGGGCGGCGAAGCTCACTCAGCTGATGAACGCTCTGCCGAGCGGCGCTTCTCCGACAACTGCGTCAAGCGGCGCTCCGCCTCGTCCGCGGGCAGTTCTGTAACAAGCAAGACCTTGCTCCGGCTCTTCGCGCCAGAGACGAGACTGACCTGCGATTTGCGCACCCCCAGCGCCTCCGCTAGAAACTCGCAGCATGCGGCGTTCGCCGCCCCCTCGATGGGCGGCGCCGTAATCCTCATCGAAACGATCCCACCGGCATAATCCGTGATCGCATTGCTCGACGCCTTGGGCGTCAGGCGCACGGAGATCCGCGTCTGGATCGGTTCAGACTTCTTCATCCCGACATCACCGCCAGCAATAACAGAGTCGTCGTGAAGTTATTGACGAAGTGCGCCGTCATCGACGGCAGCAGCGACTGACGCGTCTGCGTCATCCAGGCGAACACCATCCCAAGAACCGCGATTGTGATTTGCTCGCCCGGCCCGACCGGATGAGCAAAGCCAAAGATCAACCCAGAAACGACAATCGCGGGCCAGGGGCCAAGCTGCATCTGGAGCGCGTTCATCAGCACGCCTCGGAATAAGATCTCCTCTACGAAGGGCGCAGCAATCGACGCAAGCATGAGCAGCAGCAAAGGGATAAGCAATCCGGACGCTCCGACAATCTGAGGAATGACCGGATTGGCGGGGCTGGGAGAGTGTTCAAAAATCTTTTTTCCGATAAGGGCCACGATAAGCAGGATCGGCGTCGCGAGAGCGTATCCGGCCACCCCATACAGGAAATTCACGCCCTTGAACCGGATGTTCCATCCGATCTCGTCGGCGAGCGACGCCCCCCGCCCGCGCGCGATCGCCATCAGGAGAAAAATGGGCGGCAGGGCGGTGAGCACATAAACGAAGGACTCCAGGACGACCTCCAGCGTATTGCGCTGCTGGGCCGACATACGGACGATTTGGGGCTGAAAGTGGCTAAAGAGCCCATGAAATTGCAGTGCGTGGCTGTGTCCCAATCCGGTGAATCCTGAAGCGATGAGTGTGACCACTTGCCGGGACAACAGATAAACGATAAATACGCCCGCCAGCTCGCCTGCAGTGATTTTACGATCGTCTCGGGCAATCGCCGGCTCAATCCGCCAAATACGTATGGTTTCGGGATTGTTCAGGCGAATGACGGCAAGCACCAGCAGAATAATCAGGAGACCGGCCCCAAACAACGCCAGCATTCCCCGCGCGAGGAGGATGGCGCCGCCACTGACCACCGGGGTCATGGCGCGACTGCGCGCGATCGTGTTCCAGCGCGTCGTTTCCGTGGGGTTGCTGGTCGACTTGTATATGGCAGCCGTGGCCGCGGCGCCCCACCATCGGATGTTCGGCAGCGCTCTGATTTGAACGGCCAGTTTTTCTCGAACGTGTGGAGGGGTTTTGGCATCGAACGCGGCGGACCACAGCGCGCCTTCCCGCACGGTACTCAACCGCTCCTTGGGACTAAGCCCCGGCGAGAGGTCCTTACCAAAGGCGTCGAGCGGCGCGCCGGATTTTTTGCCGACGGCGAACGGGGGCGTCCCGAGCAGCGCGCGCAATACAATCACACGACGGACCGCGCTGACCGAGTTGTGCGTTCCGTGCTCCAGGTCTTCTGCTTTGGAAAGCACGTCTTTGAGCTGTATGGCGTCTGGCGCGGCGGAGTCGCCAGCGGCGAGAGACGTCACAAAGGCGTTCTTCGCCTCCAGGTCTACCTGCATCAGATCCTGAAACGCGTCGCTATCCACGCGGCCTTCCGCAGCCTTCGCCATGCGGCCGACAATGCCGGGGGGGCGCGGTGAAAACGAGAGAGCGCATTGAAACAGCGCCCAAAAGGCTAAGACGATCCAAACCCATGTCGGACAGATCGAACGGCGCTGTGACGGCGCGGCAGGCGGCGGAGAAGGGGGAGGATTGATCATGGAAGCGGCGGCGGTCCAGGAAGGCTAATGCGATTTGCCTTGGCGTCTGATTTCTGAATACTGACCACGCGTGTCAAGTTGTGCTCCACGGCGAGGCCGTCGGGCCAATGCGCCTTGATCGCCTTCCAGGTCTTGACGCTGCTATTAATGTCGCCGGCGCGCTCATAGGCATGCGCGAGCGTTTTCCAATCGTTGATATCCGCGCCTTTTTTCAGGACGCCTTTGCGCAGCACAAGCGCCGCCGCCTTGTAATCCTTCAGCGTATGGAAGTAAAACGTCCCAAGGTTGTAGGACGCATAGGCGTCTTTTGGATTATTGCGCGCTCCCATCTGATAGAACGCCTCGGCGTCATTCAGATTGCCCAGGCTTTCCATCAGCCACGCGCCGGTGGCGTAGCATTCGACAAACTTGGGATCAGCGCCAACAATGATCCGGTCCAGCGCAATAATGCGCGGATAATCGCCATGGTGCCAGTGCTCATCGTTCTCCGCCCAAAGGTCATCGACAATGGCGCTGACGATCCCGTTCACCTGTGCTTGGCTGGACTGCGGCGCGGCGCCAGCGCGGTTCGCATGGGGAGCGGCCTGCGCTGTCCCTGCGGCGCAAAGGACGAGAAAAAGCGCGGCGGCGATTCGGGAACGGATCATGACAAGATACTCCTGCTTCTTATTATAACGCAATCGTTCATGAGTGTCCAGCGGTGATTGACATACCGTCACCGCGAGGCTATAATGCTTCATGTTCAGAAAAGTCTGCGGCTGGGCGGCGATGCTGTCCCTTTCGCTCATTCCCTACAGCGCAAGCGCTCAAACCGATGCCGGCAAACGCGTCTCCGCCCTCTACACCAGCTGGGACGATTATTACTTCTACGCAGCCTTCCAGGTCAACGACCGCAACGTCGTCGGCGTGAACAATACCCCGATCTCGCAGCCACAGCAAGACGACGATATCGAGATCTTCTTTGAGACGGATCGCGCACGCGCGAAGGTGCGTACACCTCACACGTTTCAAATGGCTGTCTCAGCCGCCGGCGGCTCCTACTTCAGTATCGGAGACAATGGCAAGATTCCCAAGGCCAAAGTCGTCTATACCTACAAGTACGCCGCCAAAGTCGACGGAACGCTGAACGATCCTTCCGACGGCGATACGGGCTACACGGTCGAGATCGCGATTCCCTGGGCGGAATTGGGCGTCACGAAGCCTCCCAAGGATGGGACCGCCTGGGGCTTCAACGTGATCTCCCGCGACCGTTCGTCCACAGCCGTCGCCGGCGACCGGTTCTATTCGCTTTCCTCCGGAGTGCAGAGCGCGGAGGATGTGCAGGACCCGTCGAAGTGGGCCAGCATCGTCTTCACCTCCGGTGGAACCGCTCCCGAAGCGTCTGAGAAGACCGTTGTGTCGCCGCGCGTCGTAACCCGTTTCCCGCTGATCAACGGGTCGGTCGTGAGCGGCGAATGGCCGAGCATCTCCCGAGCCTCGTTCGGCGCCAAAGCCATCACCGGAAATGCGCCCACCGCCGCGGAAGAACCGAACACCGCAGATTCTCCCTTCGCCGCACCGCCCCCGGAGGCGGTCAAGCCGCCCAAGCCAGAGCCAGGGCCGATCGTTCCAGAGACGCCCACGACGCCGGTCGTGAAAAACCCGACCACCGGCCCGCCGACGTCCATCGAGCTTCCCGGCGGCGGCTCCATCAAAATTGTCCCCGGCGGCATCCACACCGTTCCCGGCGAGCAAACCGCGTCGAATAGCGGCGTGGACACCCGCCCGCGCCGCAACCCGCTGACGCCCAAATTCCCCGCCGGCTATACGCCCCAGGCGCCGGCTGTCTCACTGACCGGCTCACTACAGCTGACGCCCGCCAGGGCGCCCGCGCTGGTGATGGCGATCTACCGCGTGGATTACAACGCCGACGGCCGCAAGGCCCCGTCGCAAAACGTGTGGAACGCACAGGGCCGCACACAGCTGATGGACCAGCCGATGGACGGCGCCGGCCCCTGGTTCTCCGGACTGCGCGCCTCCTGGCACCGCCAGCAGCTGAGCGAGCTCCGCCGCGCGGGGATCAACATTGCGCTGATCCGCGCCCGCAAGGACGACCCTCTCCTGACAAAGGAGCTCAGCGCTCTTGTCCAGGCGCTCAAGCAGATGGCCGCCGATGGCGAAGATTACCCGCTGATCGGCGTCTGCCGCTCAGGCGCCGACGGCGCGGATTACAACGACATCTACAGCCGTATCCCTGTCCAGTTCCGATGTACGCTGGAACTCCCGACCACCGAAGGGAATCCGATGCCGCCCGCCTATCTGGTGTACGACGCGGATGGCCAATCGGATACCAGCGGCAAAGCGCTTGCCGATGGCGGGCGGGTGATTATCCTCTCGTCCGTGGATAACATCGCCACCGTCACTCCCGGCGGCGCGCATGGCGCGACCATCACCTCCCGCGCCGGTGGGGACGCCTACGCGGCGTCGTGGGCGTCGGCTCTCGAATCGCATCCCGCCATGATCGTCATCGACAGCTGGAACGACTTCACGCACGGCACGGAGCTGGCCCCCTCACGGCAGTATGCCCAGCAGTATGTCGATCAGACCCGCCTCAAGACTATCGAGTTCAACGGCGCGCATCAGTGGCACGCCAAGTATCTGAGCGAAGCCGCCCCGCGCACGATCCAGCAGAAGCGGCTTTACCAGATCCCGATCCGTATCGAGAACGCCGGCTCCCTGCCGTGGCGCGCGGGCGAAGATTACGCGCTCTGCCCCCGCTGGTACAAAGATGGCCGCCTCTACGATGACAGCGCCCCGCGAGTCCCGCTCGGCCGCAACGTGGCGCCAGGCGATTCGATCACCCTGAGCGTCGGTGTAGTGGCGATCAACGGCTACG
>NZ_JBDSQY010000179.1:0-26545 GCF_039929585.1 Capsulimonas sp. | reverse complement strand
TAGTCCGAATACAGATCCAAGAGTGGTTTATTCATGGAACCCGAGACTCCTCAGTGGAATATTCGATTACTACCCAAACCCGAGACAAGACCAACGCAACAGACGAGGCTGCGTAACATCAGTTATTGAGATAAGATAAAGACATCATACAATGAAAAGCAAAAGCCGCTTCTTCCCATTGTGTGTCGAACATCATCATCATTACGTCAATTTCTGGAGTCAAAGAACTATGAAACGCACCGCAGGATTTACATTAATCGAATTGCTCGTCGTCATCGCTATTATCGCCATACTTGCCGCGATTCTCTTCCCTGTCTTCGCCAAAGCGCGCGAAAAAGCGCGCCAGATCAGCTGTTCCAGCAACATGCGCCAGATCGGTTTAGGCATGGTGCAGTACGCTCAGGACAACGATGAAATCTCCGTCGGCGGTTGGATCAGGCCCACGGGAGGAAACGCCGCGCACTACGGGCAAATCCTTCAGCCTTATATCAAGAGCACGCAAGTTTTCCGGTGTCCGGACGACAGCGCCTCACCCAACGCCATTTCCTTCTCCGGCGATGATCCCGGCCTTGGGAAAGCGTTCCACAACAGCTACGCCCTCAATTACGACGCTATGCAGTTCGGCGATGAGCAGCACGGTTTGCCGCTGGCAAGCTTCAATGCTCCGGCGGGCACGGTCGTGATCGTCGATAAGGGACAGAAGGCCAGCAACGTCGCGCCGTTCACCACCGTGCCTGCCGACACCAACAAGGACAACTGCTTATTCTTCGCCGATCCCGTGGGGGCCACAACCACCCAGGTTTCCAAAGCCAACGAAGTCGGTCCCAACAACGACGGCAACTGGTGCGCTCCTCTCGCGCGGCACACGGAATTCGTCAATGTCGTGTTCATGGACGGGCATGTGAAAGCGACACGCCTCAGCGGCTTCTATTATGGCGGCAGCACATTCTTAGACCCCGGTAAGAGCCAGTAATCTCACCTGCTCCTATTCCAAGATCAAACGCAAACCGCCCCGGCATGAAAATGCCGGGGCGGTTTTTCTTCGTGAGATACGGCCATGCTTGCCGCCACGCCGTGTTTCATGGACAAGTGGTTCAGGGAAGGGTTCAGTATGAAAAGCTTATTCAATCACAAACAGGGAACCGGAGCGTGTGTGCTGGGGGCTCTTGCTCTGGCCGCGCTTTGCGGACAGCCGTCGCAGGCGCAGACGGGAATCAAGCCGGGGAATATGTCGTCAGCGTATCAGCACGCGCCGACGACAGCGGGACGATATCAGCCGAGCGTGACGCACGGCAATTCCAACGAGTATCACGCGCCGCGGCCGGAGGCGGGATATGTACCGGAGCATCCCAAGGTTCAGGAGTACGCGCATCGGACCGAAAAAGATTTGACGGCGCGGCAGATCAACAAGGGGTTTGTGCGGCGTCAAGAAGCGATCAAGAAGGCGGCGCAGGCGCGCGCCAAGAAGTTCGCGCCGTCCGGAGCGCGGAAGGCGCAATAAACGCTCTCACGCTATATTCACATGCCGGCGCTGTACAGGCTTGCGATATCGACAGGAAGCAGAGCGACGTCGTACATGCGGACGTCGCCAATGCTGCCAGCGACGAAGTCGGTGTAATTGCCATTGAATTTGGCGCGTCCGATGACGGTGGCGCCGTTCGCGCGGGTCGGCCCCGGAATTTGAGTTGTGCCTTCCAGCGCTCCGTTCACGAAAATGGCGAGCGTCTTCGTAGGAGCGTCGTAGACGCCGGCGATGTGATACCATTGCCCGACGACCGGGCTGGTGGTCGCGTCGGCGTGGAAGGGATGCATGGTGAGCGCAAACCGGCGCGTGTCGTCGCGCGTCTGCAGGAAGAAGCCGCTCTGGTCCGCGCCGTCCATGCTGACGAAGGTCTGAAAGCCGGCGTTGAGGCTGGTCAGGCTATTGAGCTTGATCCAGGCCGCGACCGTGAAGCTTTTGGACGTATCGACGACCGGCTCCGGAATCTCCACGCCGCCCGCTTTCGGAAACGACACGACGTTCTTTCCCGCTCTGTCGTCTCTGCTCACCACCGCGCCGGCCTGAAAGGTTCCGGTATGGCCGTGGCCGGATTTGTCGGCCAGGGTAACGCCGTCACTGTCTCCGCATGACCAGTAGCCCACCAGATGTTTTTTTTCGATCAAATCCGCCGACGACGGCAAGGCCGATCCCGCGGCGGCGCCCCCGCCGGCGATGACGGTGAGCGAATCGACCACGGCCCAGCCGCCGACCGGGCTGATCTGGATCACATGGTTCCCGCCCGCGAGTCCCTTGATGCTGAAGATCTTGGAGTGATAGTCCGCTTCCTTCACGCCAAGATCGACCGTGCCCTGATCCTGATCGTCGATCGTGACTTTGACCTTACCAACCCGATGCGAGCGCTTATCGACAACGATGGTTAAGGCGCGCATGCCGTAAACGTCCACCCCCGAACCCTGGAACGTGTACATGGCGTACGACCCCGGCCCGCCCGCGTGCGCCGCGCCGTCGGGAAGCGCGGGGTTCTCGTAGGGGTCCATGCTGTACCACATCCACCCCGCCGCATCGTTCTTAACCACGGTCGCCGCCGCGCCATCCTCGTTTGGATCGGTAACTGCGTGAGCGACGTTCGCGCCGATCACGCTCAGCAGACATCCGAACGCCATGCATTTCGCTTTGAGACACATTTTGATCATGGCTTCTCCTCTATCTTACAACAATGTCTTTTCATACAAATCGGCGGTCTACGAAAACATTTCTGCCCTTTAAAGGCATTTTACCACCAAAACAGCAATTGAACAAGCGGTAATTCATTTACGAAAGCCGCCGGACGCGTGTGCGCCGGACGCGTGTGCGCCCGACGGGTTGCGGTTGGAGCCGTTATTTGTTCGCTTCGTAAAGCGCCATGATGTCGGCGGGCTGGAGGGCGATATCGTAGACGCGGATATCGTCGATGGAGCCGTTGACGAAGTCGACATAGTTGCCGCCGAACTTCGCGCGGCCGAACGCAGTATTGCCGGTCGAGCGGGTCGTGGGCGGAGCCTGCTCTTTCGCCTGGAGCTCCCCATTCACAAACACCGCCAGGGTCTTTGTCGGCGCGTCATAGACGCCCGCGAGATGATACCACTGTCCCGTCTGCGGAGAAATGGGCGCAAAAGCGTGCGCGGGATCAAGGGCAAACGTAAAGCGATTGCCTTCCCCGTGAATTTGCAGGAAGAAGCCGCTCTTATCGTCGCCGTCGATACTGACGAATGTCTGATATCCGGTCAGTTGGTCTACCTTCACCCAGGCCGCGACGGTGTAGCTCTTGGTGGTGTCCACGACCGGTCCCGAGGTCTCAACGCCGCCAGGCTGCGGGAACGAGACCGCGCCCTTGCCCACCTTGGCGTCCGTCGTCCATTTGGCGCCGGCCTGGAAGAAGCCATTTCGATTGTGTCCGGACTTATCGCCCACGGTCTCACCGGCGCCTTCATCGCAGGGCCAATACCCCACCAGATGCGACTTCGCGACCAGTCCCGCCGCCAGCGCGTTCTTCGCCGGTCCCTCTCCCGTACCGCCGGAGATAACAAGCGAATCCACAACCGCCCATCCCCCGACAGGGTCGAGTTGAAGCACGTGGTTGCCGGCCGAAAGCCCCGTGATGCTGAAGACTTTAGCGTGGTAGTCGGCGTCAGCGGCGCCCATATCGATGGTCGCCTGCTCCTTGTCGTCGATGGAGATCTTGAGCTTGCCCATCCGGTGGCTGCGCTTGTCCACCACCATCGTCAGCGCCCGCATCCCGTAGACATCCACGCCCGAGCCCTGGAATGTGTACATGGCGTACGTCCCCGGCCCGCCCACATGCGCGGCGCCATCGGGAAGCGCGGGATTCTCGTAAGGCTCCATGCCGTACCACATCCACCCCGCCGCATCGTTCTTAATCACAGTCGCAGAGGCCGCCGCCCCGTCCGCGTTCGGGTCAGTGACTGCGTTGGCTCCGCTCAGAGCCAAACTGGTGAACGCGAACACAACGGCCGTTCCTGTCGCCGCCCAAAGCCTGTTCTTGATCATGGCTTTTCTCCTGAATGGCGAAAATATCTTTTCATACAGATAGTACTCGACGCTGGTCAACATCGCTAGAAATCGTAATGTCTCATTGTACCATTGATTCCCCTAGCAGACAAGCGCGTTTTATCTGCGCCACGAAATTATTCTCGGCTTCCATTTTCCGGCATAGATGGGCGACAATAGACATTGCAGACAAAGGAGACTCGAATTTCCATAATCTCCGGACGAATCTTTTTTCTCCCGACGACATAGTGAAAACTTTGTCTACAATGTCTACTTTATCTACGCAATAAATTGGTTTAAATATCTATAACTAAATTTATCAGCAATAAACCCGATCAAAGTATGACTTTGCATCGGAGACTTTGAATGATTCGTCATTGAGATGTTTATGCAAAAACGCAATCAAATCCATGTTTCCCGTAACATCCAGTTCTCCCACGAACACCTTCTCCGGCTCGCCATTCGCAGAAATGCAGATATCAGGCTCGTCGGAAATATACACACGGAGCAGAAACTGTCGGCTTTCCGAATAGTACGCTCGTCTAACATGAGTATCCCATTCACACGCCCCCATGAACGCCTCGTCAGACACCTGCAGCGCCAGCAGTTCCGCCCATGTCGCCGGAGATGTCCCAGAGACATATCCATCATGCTGGAGCCAATCCTTAAATCGATAAAGCTCTTCCTCTCGAAATATCGAATGCAGAAACTCCACAACCTTCGAGAATATTGGGCGTAGAGCCGAAATGGGAAGCAAATCGTCCGCCGTAACATGCAGCATCACGCCGTCAAACGGCGGTTCGCCGCACCGCAGGCGCTGGTCGAATTCTTGGTTCACGATATTCTCCATGTCGTCCGTGCCAACAATTGCTAAAGCGCGGCGTCCTCGGACCGAGAGCGCTTGCGCTCCGCACGCCGGCGCAGAACCGCGAGCGCTTCGGGAAACTCATCCAAAATATACAGCGTGCTGCAAATCGCCTGTGATGGCAGGATCGCTCCACTCTCATACTTATGAAACGCGTTCGGCCCGCCCCCGAGGAGCGCTCCGGCGCTCGCCTGGGTAAGACGCATTTTACGACGGATGCGCCGCACCTCAGCCGGCGGCAGCAAGTTCTCCGGTTCGAAAGCTATCTCCTGGCCGCATTCGTGGCAGATTGGGTTATTCATTGTCCGTGCCTGATACGGTCTCTACAAAACCGTATCCGATTTCGATTTTCGCCCAAATTTGCAGTATCGCGAAAGCAGCCTTAGGGCGAATAATGAAACACTCGCCCCGCCTCACCGAATCCGGAAACATGTCTCAGACATTACAGACAATCCAGACTCGAATTCCCATAATCTTCGGACGAATCTTTTTTCTCCCGAAGACATAGTGAAAACTTTGTCTGGATTGTCTGTAATGTCTGGTTTTTAATTGTCAATAGTTGAGATTAGAATCGATTATTGCTGTAATCATCGTACTCGCATGTAGCGCTTGGCTACGGCTCCCGCTTTGAACGATTTGACTTCGACGAGTTCCAGGTTCAGAGGCGAGGCAAGTTCCGGAAAGAGCGGCAATCCTCGCCCAAGAGCAACAGGATGGACGACCAGTCTGTATTCGTCAATGAGGTCGGCGGCGACAAGACTTTGGGCGAAGGACGCGCCTCCGTGAGCCAAAATGTATCCGCCAGATCTGCCCTTAAGCTCTGCGATGTCACAGACGAGATCTGATCCCGCGTATTCGGGATGAAGCCAATCGGTGTATAACTGCGGGTCAGCGGCAGGCGCCGATATTTCGCCACTGCGAGAAAAGATGACCTTTGGAATTTCGTTCATTGCCGCAGCCATTGGCAGTGTCGATGTTGGCCAATAAGCCGCCATGTCGTGATACGTTCGATGCCCCATAATATGCACGCCAGCCGCAGAAAGGGTGGCGGTGACCCAGGCAGCCCCTTCTTCATCCCTGCTGGCAAGCATCCAATCCATTTCACCGTTCGGGCCGGCGACGAAACCATCGATAGAGATCGACATCTTGAGGACAAGCAGTCGTTTACTCGGCATCTCGTTTTCCAAATCATTCACCTCATCCTAAACTCTTCTGTTAGCTGGTCGATTCCAGCTTGGCGAATTCGACCGGCCCGCAGATAATTTTTCTTGTTGCGAAATTCGTAGTTGCAGGCGGTGTGAGGGGATATAATTATTGTACCTTATGGGCAAATTCCAAACAGATGAAGCGTTCCGACAGGAGTGGGCGCTGCGCGTCGAGCAGGCGCGCATCGCCCCGAACCATAGCGTTTGGCGTGCCGACACGGTCCATCGCGAGGCCATCGGTCATATCCTGCGCCTTGTGTGGAAGGCAAAGATCCTGCGCCGACTGGGCGTCACTGATATCACGCTTTCTCCCAATCAGCTTCTCATCCGCGTGGAGGCGGGGCCGCTGCTTCGTCCTATCCAATCACTCTTTACATGGGGCGGCGGCCACACGCTCACGGAAACCTGGGACGACGAGCGCCAAGCTTACTTCGACCAAATCGACGGTGAAGATAAAGCGCGGGGCCTCCCCGATACAAAATACCGCTCCGGTCGTGGCTGGCGATTCTGCTTCAGCGGGGCCGTTGGCCCACGCCTCCGCCCAATCGTCGATACGCAATGGGTGTCGCGCCGCTTCACCTGGGGCATTAAAACGGACGCTGGTCTATGGTGCGAGACGTTCGAAGATCGCTGGCCGACCACTGATCTCTACACCCTCAAAATATGGCCTTTTCGTGATGGCCGATCTTGATCCCGCCATGTGTACCGGTTTGCCTTACGACGACGCGGACGCCGCGCAGCTGGCGATGGCGTCCGGGATGCGGGTCGATCAGAACGGCTGGCCGATGCGCTATTACAATTTGGGGGAGATTGCGGTGGAGTTGCGTGAGAGGGATTTCTTGCAGGTGGAGGATTTCCGGCTGCCGGGGGTGGCGGCGTGGTTGTAAGAGTAGTTTTTTGTTCAGCAACTTTCACCGGGCGCCATGCATATAGCTCTGGGCAGGCATGCTCTACGAAAGAGAAGAAATGCTACGTTCCGCTTCGATCGCAATACATGCCTGCCCAGAGCTGCCGGCATGGCGCCCAATAACACGATATTGGCGCTTATGACAGCGAAAACCTCCCATATAAACTGGCGGCGTGGGTGTGAGGCGTGTGCATATATATCGCACGTCGTTATGCCGGCGAACATTAAGAGTGCCCGGCGAATGAATTCGCGGCTATAAGTACGGTCACCCGCCTTCGCGGGTTCAGAAAGGAAAATGCCGATGTCAGAAGCTGTTCAATTTCGTATTGCTCCGATCTTAAGCGAGAAGATCCGAGAGCAAGCGAACCGGCAGAATATCAGCGTCGATCAACTTCTTGTCAGCGCGGTTAATCTATATCTTAAGACTGAAAAAGTGCGGGAGTGGAGCGCGGGGTTTGAGGCGATGGGGCGAAATCCAGATACGAACAACGTCGATTATCTGCTCGCGGCCGGTCGGGAAGTCGTGTTTCGCGATTAAGATGCAAAAAATCACGCCAGTCGTTACTCGTAATCCTTCATCCATTTCTGATATTCAGGCTTAAAGCAATCTGCCCATATGCGTCGCATCAATGGGGTTACGCTAAATCCATGGTCGGGATTTTCTTCGAGATCTTCTACATCAACACAGCACCAGTATCGAATAGTGTGCAGGTGGATCAAAAAATCCTGTCGCAACAGGCGTTCAATCCTCACATCGAACTGCTGCTCCACGCTTTCAACATTGTCTTCTAACGATCGCCAGTAGTCGTCGAAAGACGAGACAATCAATAACATCAACGCATGCTTATGATTGATATCCAAGTCGCCATTTTCGTAGAGATCAAAGAATTCGGGCAGGCGATCCGCGTCAGCACAAACAATTTCCCAGTCTTGAGACGCAGCAAGATCTGGCGGCAAATTCAGCAGGATCTTCAAACTCCAGGCGGTCTCCGCATTTACCCAATGCGGCGGTTCTATTTCGTTCATGGCGCCCCTAACCGAATTCGAGATCGGCATCGAAAGTCCGCTCACGATGATGCCTCTCCTGATTCTGGATATAATCCCGAATGTACCCGATATCCTCTCGCCGCGGCGTGAATGCGCCTACTCCCCCATCAACTCCAACCCCTCGTTCAACGCCTCTACACGATGATGTTCGCGCTGCCGCATCACATATGCCTGCACTTGCGGACAATCGCTCGTTGATACCGAGAACACGCCATATGCGCCTTGCCATCGAAACAAATAGTCGGGCTTCAACAAATGGTTCACAAAATGCGACGATCCACCCTTCAGGCGTTTTACGAAGTCGCTGATGGAGATCGTCGCCGGCAACTCCGTCAGAATGTGGATATGATCGTTAGTCCCGCCTATCGCAACCACCTCCGCACGCATTTGCGCGGCTTCCTCTCGAATAAATCCGTAGAGACGCACACAATCTTCGTCTCGGATCATCGGCTCGCGATCCCACGTGGCCCAGACCAAATGAATATACACTTCCGCTTTGTGATTTCTCAATCTTCGCTCCTCTTGGCGTGTTACTGGCGCTCCCAATGTCATGTGTGCCATGCATTAAGTCGGCAGACGGTCGAAATCGTTGTCGCCGCCGCAATCGCCGCGCGGTAGTCGGCTGGCGGTTGAAACCGCGCCTTCAAGTGCGCAGAAGTCCACCTGCGTGGACTACATCATCGGCGGCGTGCGCGCCTCATGAAACGGCCCATATTCGGCGACGCCGGCAAGGACAATGTAGTCCGCGCAGGCGGACTTCCGCGATCTCCCAGGCGCGGTTTCAACCGCCGGCCGACTACCGCGCGGCGTCTATGGTTGGATACTCGCGGTACACAACGCAATCCGGAAAGACAATTCTAACGAAATCGGGAGAAGCAGAGTATAATCACGATATCAATTCATGGTATCATATTATAGTGTCACTTTTGCGAAAGGAAACTTGAATGCCAGCCACAATCCAGCTCCGCGTGGAACCCGCCCTGAACGAGAAAATCAAGGCGCAGGCGGCTCGCCAAAACATCAGCGCCAACAAACTTCTCATCAATGCGATCAACCTTTACTTAGAAGCAGAGAAGGAACGCGAATGGCGAGAGGGATTTGAGGCGATGGGGCGAGATCCAGACACAAACAACGTCGATTTCATGCTGCCTGCCGCTCGGGAGGTCGTCCTTGGTGAGTAATATCCACAGAGGCGACATCTACGACGTCGATTGGAGTCCGTCCCGAGGCTCGGAGCAGGCAGGCGTTCGCCCTTCTCTAGTAATCCAGAACAATATTGGCAATGGCGTCACCGCCTACCCGGTCACGATCGTGCTCACCATCTCGTCGAAACTCAAGGGCTATCCGTCGATGGTGCGCGTGGAGCCGACGGAAGGAAACGGGCTGAGTGTTACTTCGGAGATTAATACGGGTCAGGTCATGACCATTGATAAGAACCGGCTTGGGAAGTATTGGGGATTTTTGTCTGTTGAGGATATGAAGAAGGTCGAAGAAAAGCTGGCGTATATTTTGGGATTGAAGATCGCGGATTAAGAATAGATCATGCGCGTCCGCGTATCGGGCTAGGAGTTAAAACCGTGTGTATCCCCGCGATTGCCTTGCGGTGGTCGGCCGGCGGTTAAAACCGCGCCTGGAAGATCGCAGAAGTCCACCTGCGTGGACTACAAAATCGCCGGCGCGCACGTCTCAAGGAACGGCCCATATTCGACGATACTGGCAAGGATAATGCAGTCCGCGAAGGCGGACTTCCGCGATCTCCCAGGCGCGGTTTTAACCGCCGGCCTGAAAACGTGGACGCGCGACGGGACGCTTGCGGTTGTGGGATGCGCGTATCTTAGGAGTACTCATGGGGAAAGAGGAAATCCGGAAAGGCTAATACGTATTGATGCAGAAAATGTCAACAACCGCCCGACAAAAATAAAGGTTGGGAAGACTTTCGTCTTCCCAACCGGTCAATTGTAGCCAGCGGCTACGCGCGTACGAGGAAGGCCCATGCTACGTAACCGTAGTCATGAGCATCCAAGATCCGCTCAGAGTTCCGCACCCGGCGATACCGAGTGTATACCCAGCGATATCCTGGAGGGGGATTATTCGTGCCAAGATTTCGCACGTGCCCCCACCTTTCCGAGGAGTGACGGGATAGTGCAGCATCACTCCCCTTGTGGTTTTCTACGGCCGCTGGTATAATCCAAGTGCAACCTCGGGATTATTCCCAACCGCAGAGCTTGGGCAGTAGGCGCTTAGCCTACTGCTCACGCCTGTGTGGATGTTTCCTCAGACTTCTTCATATCTGCTTCCATCCAAAAGTTTACTGTCGGCTCAACGATTAAGCGCCACCATTGGCTTAACCGCTCGGCCTCTTCTTTACCGATAATTCCCTGTACAGTCAGCGCAACACTGGTTCTAGCCGACAAAGGCGCGTGCAACACAAAATCGGCCTGTGCGTTAGAGGGTAACTGTGGCTTCACATTAAACCCTACATGTAAAGGTTCTTTTGCCGGTAGCGTTGTAGGTATCGGTTCAGTTTCGAGTTCCAGCTCGAGATCACCATCTGCCTCCACATCGCTATCTACAGGCAATGCGTGAATAGTTCGCCTCAACGAGCGCTGAAATTCATCTGCTGCTGTAGGATTAAATCCATATTCCCGAATTAGCTCTGACTTCAGGGTAGGAGCTGATGGCAATCCATCAATCCCATATTTTGTGATTATCGCGTTGAATAGTTTCGGACGTCGAACAGCCTCTCGTAAGATTTCATTGCGCTCTGCATCGTTCTTCGGATGTGTGAGCCTTTCGCCTAAAAGCGACACTCGCACCTTACGATCACCCGCATCCTCAACAAAACCAAATTGATTTAGAGCAGCGAGAAGCCTACCCCCAGCACCATTAAGCGTCTCATACCCTAGGTGTTTTGCCGCGATTTCCCGAGGGATAGCCGCGCGTCTATCCTTTTGATAAAGTTTAGGAGCAGCAGCAGCCACTACATCGAGCCCAAAATATGGAAAGTTCGGACTTCTTTGCCTGAGTGTCAATTCTTCATCGCTCTTAGCCATATTCTATTACCCTCCCCGTAAAGACATTATACATTAGAGGAGCACAGGAGTCAACAGCAACAGTGACATCTCGCAATTTATTTTTCAAACAACACACAGCGCAGGCTCACTAGCCACACAACAGCAATAAGTAAGGCCCGCCGGTCGTGAGATCGGCGGGCCTTGCTTTAGTTCCCTACACTAACCCGAACTCTTACGAACACCCCAAACTCGTCCCACACTGCATGCACTTGTAGCAGGCGCCGCTGCGGATCGTGATTGCGCCGCATTCGGGGCACGGGGGCGCGTCGCTTTGGCTGCGGAAGGTTTCGCGCTCGTGGTCGGCGATGGTCGCGGGGCCGTCGGCGACGGAGAGCTTGATCACGCCGTTGGTTCCGTTGCCATTGCCGTTACCGTTGGAGCCGTTGCCGTTTTTGGCGGCGGGCGCGGCGACTTCGGGTTCGGGCTCCTGGTCGACGAGGAGGCCGACGTTGTGGCGCTGGTTTTTCTCCAGGAACTTCAGGGCCAGCCAGCGGAAGATGTAGTCCATCACCGATTTGGCCATCGGGATGTCTTTGTTGTTCGTGAAGCCGGACGGCTCGAAACGGCTGTGGATGAACTTGTCCACCAACGTTGAGAGCGGGACGCCGTACTGGAGGGACAGGGAGATCGCAGTGGCGAAGCTGTCCATCAGGCCGGAGATCGAAGAGCCTTCTTTCGCCATGCGGATGAAGATCTCGCCGGGATCGCCGGTGTCCGGGTACAGGCCCACCGTGATATAGCCCTCGTGGCCGCCGATCGAGAACTTGTGCGTCACGGACGCGCGCTCGTCGGGCAGGCGGCGGCGCACGGCGTACCGGCCTTCGGGGGCGACGGACAGCGTTGAGACCGACGCCTTTTCGCCTGCGGGCTTTTCCTTGCTCGTGTTGAGCGGCTGCGTGCGCTTGGAGCCGTCGCGGTAGATCGCGACCGCCTTCAGGCCCAGCTGCCAGCTCTCGATGTAGGTTTCGGCGATCTCTTCCGGCGTGGCGTCGGTGGGGACGTTCACCGTCTTGCTGATCGCGCCGCTGATGAACGGCTGCGCGGCGGCCATCATCTTGATGTGGCCCTTGTAGTGGATCGACCGGGTGCCGTTGCTCGCGCGGAAGGCGCAGTCGAAGATCGGCAGGTGCTCGGTTTTTAATGCGGGCGCGCCTTCGATGGTGTCGTGCTCGTCGATGAAGGCGATGATGCTCTTCATCTGATCGTCGGTGTAGCCTAGGCGGGTGAGCGCCTCGGGAACGGTCTGGTTGACGATCTTCATCGCGCCGCCGCCGACCAGGCTCTTGTACTTGACAATCGCGATGTCCGGCTCGATGCCAGTCGTGTCGCAGTCCATCAGGAAGCCGATGGTTCCGGTCGGGGCCAGAACCGTCGCCTGGGCGTTGCGGTAGCCGTACTGCTCGCCGACTTCCAGAGCCTCGTCCCAGCTGCGCTGCGCGGCGGCGGCGAGGGTCTCGGGGATGTAGCGCGGGTTGATGTCCGCCACGGCGGCGCGGTGCTTGCGCATGACGCGCAGCATCGGGTCGCGGTTCTCAGCGTAGCCGGAGAACGGGCCGCCGCAGTCGCGGGCGATCTTGGCGGACTGCTCGTAGGCGCGGCCGGTCATGATCGCGGTGACGGCGCCGGCGTAGGCGCGGCCGGCGTCGGAATCGTACGGCAGTCCCGACGCCATCAGCAGGGCGCCGAGGTTGGCGTAGCCGAGGCCGAGCGTGCGGTAAACGTGCGAGCGCTCCTCGATCTTCTCCGTCGGGTAGGCCGCGAAGCCGACCACGATCTCCTGCGCGGTGATCATGATGCGAACCGCGTGCTCGAAGGACTCGGTGTCGAACGCGCCGGTGCCTTCCTGACGGAACTTCATCAGATTGAGCGAGGAAAGATTACACGCCGTGGAGTTCAGAAACATATATTCCGAGCACGGGTTGCTCGCGTAGATGCGATCCGTGTTGGAGCAGGTGTGCCAGTCGTTGATCGTGGTGTCGTACTGCATGCCGGGGTCGCCGCACACCCAGGTGCCTTCGGCGATGCCGCGCATCAGGTCGCGGGCCTTCACGGTCGCGATGGGCTTGCCGGTCAGACGGGCCTTGGTTTCCCAGGGGCCATCGGCCGCAACGGCCTGCATGAACTCATCGGAGACGCGCACGCTGTGGTTGGCGTTCTGGAACGGGACGGTATCGTAAGCGCCGTTGACAACGTTGAATGCGCCCGAGTAACCGGCGTCGATCAGCGCATGCGCCTTCAGCTCGGCGTCTTTCTTGCAGTCGATGAAGTCTTCAATGTCCGGGTGGTCCACGTCGAGCACACGCATACAGGCCGCGCGGCGGGTGCTGCCGCCGCTCTTGATCGAGCCGGCGCTGGCGTCCAGGCCCTTCATAAAGCTAATGGGGCCGCTGGACCGTCCGCCCGCCTGCAATGGCTCCTTGGAGGAGCGCAGGGTGCTGAGGTTCACGCCCGAGCCGCTGCCGTCCTTAAAGAGCATGCCTTCGGTCTTGTACAGATCGAGGATGCTCTCCATCGTGTCGTCGACTTCGTTGATGTAGCAGGCCGAAACCGCCTGGCGGCGTCCGGGCCAGCCAAGGTTGAACCAGACCGGGCTATTGAACGCGGCGTACTGGTGCAATAAGATATAGCGCAGCTCATCGTGGAACGTGGCGGCGTCTTCCTCGGTGGCGAAGTACTTGCCGGCCTTGCCCCATTCGATGATCTTATCGGCGACGCGGCTGATCAATTGCTTGACGCTGTACTCACGCTCCAGCGTGCCGACATGGCCCCGGAAGTATTTGGAAACGACCACGTTGGTCGCCAGCTGCGACCAGTCCTTCGGGATCTCCACGCCGTCCTGCTCGAAGACGACCTTGCCGTCGCTGCCGACGATGCTCGCCTTGCGCAGCTCCCACTCCACGGACTTCCAGACATCCTGTCCCGGCTGCGTGTAGCGGCGCGAGACGGTCAGTCCCGATCCGGGCGCCTTCTGAACGGACTTGAGGGCCGTTTCCTTTTTTTCCGCGGTTGCGGGCATAGCGTTCTCCTTGGTGTGCTTATCTATCTTTGTATTAATATCTGTTGTCGTAATCGGTTCAATTTTGGGGGCCGGCGCGACTTCCATCACCGTTTCCAGCGCGGTGGGCGCTCCGTTCAGCGCGGGCGGAGGGCCGGCGAGCAGACGGGCGACGATGGTGTCTGCAAACGGCTCACGGTCGTCGTCGAGGCCGAAGGGATGGTCGTGCCCCTCCCCGCGTCCCAGCTCTTCCTGCGCCGCGATGGCCGGAGGAGGCGCGGGAGCATCCGTGAAGAGGGCCGCTTCGGCGGCGGCGATGGCCGCCTTCTCCGCGTTGGACTTGCGCCCCCGCTTCTTCGGCGCAGGCGGCTCCAGGATGGCGGACGATTCCGCGATCGTGAGCGCCGCTTCGGCGGCCACGGATTCCTCGGCGGCGGAAGCGTTCTCGGCGACAATGGGGGTTTCGTCCGCGATCAAGTCCAGAGTTTCTTCTTTGGCTTGACGCGGCTTCGTGCTGGCGATGCGGGGCATGGCGGCTTCTCCTTGCTCAGAGACAAAACAGACGGATCGGACGGCTCAGACAGGGTCATTCGCTGACCGCGCCCGCGTCTTTCTTCCGGGTACGCTGCTTGCGCAGCATGTTAACGATGTCGCGGAATTGTGTGGCGTCCTCGAACGCCTGGTACACCGACGCGAACCTTACGTAAGCGACTTGGTCCAGTCCGTGGAGATGGTCCATGACCAGCTCGCCGACATCCGTGGAGGAGACTTCTTTTTCCAGACGATTGGTCAGCGTGCGCTCAATGTCGTCCACAATCCCCTGCAGCGTCTCCTCGGAGATGCTGCGCTTCTGGCAGGCGACCCGGATCGAACGCAGGAGCTTGGCGCGATCAAACGGCTCGCGGCGACTTTCGCCGTCGGGTCCAGGCTTTTTGACGACGATCAGCTGCATCTCTTCGATCGTCTCGAAGGTCGTGAACCGCCGACCGCAGTGCTTGCACTCGCGCCGCCGCTTGATCGCCGTCCCTTCCTGCATCGGCCGCGAATCCAGCACCGCATCGTCATCGAACCGGCAATACGGACACTTCATTCCAAACCCAATCTTTCGACACGCTGAACCATATCTAGTAACGGGTTGAATTGTAACATACTAAATATAGCCTGTCAATCCTAAAATCAAACATATTTTCGCGTTCAGATGGCGGTTTGAAGAATGCGAAAAAGTCAAGAGTCTGAGGCAAGTATTTTTACGGGGAAAGCGCGATTACGAATGTTTCGGCGGGATTTCATTCAGACGAAAATTTATCATTCGCCGCTGCTCAAACGATAATGTATATATGAATCCAGAAACCATCATTATTCTCAACGGGGCGTCGAGTTCGGGCAAGACGAGCCTCTGTAAAGAGCTTCAGAGAGCGCTCTTGGATCCCTACATCCATCTTGAAGAAGATCGTTTTGTCTATGGAACGTATCATGGGCGTTACCTCCAGCCCGGCATCGTCGAACAGACCTTCACCAAGACGATGCTTGGCTATTATCGCTCGATTGCGGCGTTTGCGTCCGCCGGGCACAACGTTCTGGCGGACACCGGCTTCTACAGCAGAGACCTGCTCAGCGTATGCGTCCAGGAACTGGCGCCGCTGCGGGTATGGCTGGTCGGCGTGCACTGTTCGCTCTCGGAATTAGAGCGGCGTGAGGCGGAGCGCAAAGACCGGGAGCCAGGTCAAGCGCGTGAACAGCATTCCACCATCCACACAGACGCTCTTTATGACATTGAAGTCGATACTTCCGCCTTCAGCCTGAGCGAGTGCGCATTACAGATCAAGGCGCGGATCGAAAGCGACGCCGATCCTGCGGCCATGCGATCTCTCAAAACCAAAATGACCAGCAGTCTGACAGAGCAGCAACGCCGTTTTTGAAACATCCCGCAGAAGCAAAAACCTCACACCGTGTACAAAATCATTATCAACACCGTACAAATACGGACAAAATTTTGAACAAAATATTTTGTTTGGTCTTTTATTTTTGACAATCTATTGCTATTTTTATGAAAGTATGATATTGTTTTATTGTGCTTGAGAGTATTGCTATACGCAGTGTCTTAACAGCATCTCATCAGTTAAATAAGTTAAGGAATTCCATCCATGATTTCTATCTCTCCCGTTTCAAAGCGTGGCTTTACACTCATTGAATTACTAGTCGTCATTGCTATTATCGCCATTCTTGCCGCGATCTTGTTCCCAGTCTTCGCCAAAGCCCGCGAAAAAGCGCGCCAAATCTCCTGCGCCTCCAATCTTCGCCAACTCGGACTGGGCGAGATGCAGTATAGCCAAGACAACGACGAACTCTACAGCGGTTCTTACAAGTACAATAGTTCACTTGACCGCCGCACGTATTGGCCGGAGATGATCTTCCCATATACGAAGAGCGCGCAAATTTACCTGTGCCCGGATCAGAGCAAGCATGTCGATGTGTGGAACGGCAACCAGTTCCAGGCATCGCAGGTGCTGAACTCGCATGCACAAAACACGGACTATGCTTACAACTGCGTCGACAATATCGGCACCATCAGCGGCAATGACGGTGAAAGCCAGGCGATAGCCTCCATCACCTCCCCCGCCAGCACGATTATGCTGATCGAGACCAAAGACAACAGCGGATCGGGCGGGCAGGCGAATGCTTATAACACCGACTATACCGACTACAAAGGCACATTCCTTGGAAAGACCTGGACCGGCGACCCGGTCAATCCCCGAATGCCCCACAAGCGCCACACCGACGGCTCGAATTTCCTCTGGTATGATGGCCACGTCAAGTACCAGCACAGCAGTTTGGACAGCGGCGGCAACCCCTGTAACTGGTTCCTTTCGAAGCCGACTGGCTGTAACTAAAATCCATTCGCATCGATGAATTTGAACAAAACGCCGGGACAATTGTCCCGGCGTTTTTGTGTCAATGAGGGCGACCACTTATGGTCAAACTCCTAACATCGTCACCTCAAATTTCAAATACTCGTACAGCGGCAGTGTCTTCAAATGTCTCTGAACTGTTTCGCTGTCGGGCGCACGCAGTTCCAGCCAGGCTTGACCGTGGTCGGCAGCGACGTGACGCGACTTCAGGATACCCTGCGCCTGGAGACGTTCGACCGCAGCGGACTCGGCGGCAGCCAATTCGGCGGGCGGTTCGCGAGCCCACAGAGCGTGAACGAGAAAGCGGGGAACAGCATCGACATAGGCCTCGTCGATGTCTGCTAGCCCGGGCGTCCACACGATCGCCGCCGTGGTTGAGAGCGCGCGCAGACGATCGTCCCATGCGTCCAGTTGCGCCGCGCGATCCGCGTCCGTCCCATGCGCGACGGCATAGGCGACAAATGGGGGCAGCACGTCGAAGCCAACAAAGGCGAAGATGCCGTGCTGAATGGGATAGAGAATTTTGTGGATGTCACCAGTGACGCCTCGGGGCGAATACGCCGTCGCGCCGCCGCCGGTGGTCGTCGACACCAGGGCGCGCTTGCCGGCGAACACGCCGGCGTCGAACATGCGGGAATCGCCATAGGTTCGTTTGTAGGCGAGCACGCGGTCCACCCACCCTTTCAAAATCGCCGGCAGGCCAAACCACCAGAGCGGAAATTGGAAGATCAGAACGTCACACCATTCCACCTTCTCAATTTCGGAAAGAATTTCGGGCGTGAAGCCATTGTGATCAGCCGCGTATGCTTCCTCGGTCTGCTGCTTGTAATAATCAGGATCGGCGATGGTGGTGAAGTTCGAGCGATCGGAAACGGGATGGAATCCCATGGCGTAGAGGTCCGACACCAGCACCTCATGCCCTTCCGATGTCAATGTGGCGACGGCGCGCTGCGTCAGAGCGCCGTTAAACGACTTCGACTCGGGGTGCGCGTGAACGATCAGGACTTTCATAGCTTCCTCCTCAATGTCAATATTGGGATGAGAATACTATGTAGCATGCTATAATACAAGTACGCATATTTTTCTGATATAGTCATAAAAATCATACTATTGGGAGTGTCTCAACATGGGTGAAGTCCAGAATGTCCTGCCGGGCCGCGACTATAGCTGCCCGATTGAAGCGACCCTCGATGTCATCGGCGGCAAATGGAAGAGCCTCATTTTGTTCCACCTGTCGGAAGGAACCAAGCGCTTCGGAGAGCTGCGCCGATTGATCCCTGCGGCGAGCCAGCAGATGCTCACCGCGCAGCTGCGTGAATTGGAAGAAGCCGGGGTCATCCACCGCGAAGTGTACCGTCAAGTCCCCCCCAAGGTGGAGTACAGCCTCACGCCCTTCGGGCTCAGCCTCGAGCCCATCATGAACCTAATGTGCGACTGGGGCGAACGGTATATGACGGGCCAGCAAGGCAGCGAAGCGAGTACGCCCGCACTCACAAGCTAAGCAAAGTTCACAAAGGCGCATCCCATTTGGAAACTCCTTACTTGACTACACAAGTAGTAATTGATATAATACTACAAACGTAGTCAACCAAAGGAGACCATACCGATGCGAATACGAAACGCGGCGGCGCTCGCGGCAGTCTTGCTGGCGACGGCGGGAACGGGAAGCGTGGCCCAGAGCACGAGCGGCGCGACACACGACAGTTCGGCGAGCGTCGCCGCGCTGATCCAGCGCGGCGGGACGGTGACGGTCAAGGTCATGGATTACGACATGGCGCGCGCCCAGGTCATGGAAAGCGCCCAGCGGCAGGGGGCGGAGCTGCTGGAGGCGAAGACGATCGTCAACGCGAAAGGCGCGAAGCACGGCTGGGTCAGTTTTTCTCTGCCCGCCGAGCGCACCGGAGCCTTTCTGCCGGGCGCCTACGGATTGGGCAAGCTTTACGCGGAACACATCACCGCCGTCAGCGGCGCTTCCGACTACGACATGCTGGGGCGCCGAGTTTCAAGCCTTCAGAAACACGAGACGCGCCTGGGCGGCGTCCTGCAAAGTCCACGCCGGATGCGCGGCAGCGATATCCTCTATCTTCAGGAGCGCTTGTTTCGAGCGAACGTCGACGAAGGCATGCTGAGCCAGCAGCGGATCGATCTGCAGCGCAACGCCCGCGTCAGCACGGTGACGGTGGAGATGTTCGAACCCGGGACAATCCCCGTCACCACGGATATCGCCCAAATCGATCTGCGCCAGTGGTTCGCCGCCTCCGCACAGCGCGCCCGCGAAGGTCTCGGACGCCAGCTGGCGCGAGGCGCAACCGCGACGGCGTACGCCATGGTCTACGCCCCCATTTGGGTTCCCCTATTGATCGTCGCCCTGCTGCTTCTCGCCTGGGCCTGGCGTCAGCGGCGCGTGATCTTCGGGATACTGCGTTGGATATGGCTCCAGGTCGTTCTTCTCGCACGCCTGGCATGGGAATATCGCAACTATCGGCTGAGCCTTCGCGATTGAGACAAAGTATCTGTTCTAGGTGAAATGATATCACGCAAGCCGCGCGCCCGGCGACTGAAGTCGCGGCTAGAAGTGCACGATGTCCACCTCCGTGGACTCCAGACAAGAAACGCAACCGCCAAGTTTCTGGAGTGCCCGAAGGGGTACATCGTGCACTTCTAGCCGCGACTTCAGTCGCCGGGCGCATTGTGCATAACATGTTTTGGGTAAATACCCTTCATGCATACCCAAGCAGCCGTTCAAGAACTTCATCCCGACCCGATTGTGTCCGTCAAGGAAGCCGGACTGCGCTATACTTCCGATACCAAGCCCGGTATTCAGCGTAAAAAGTCCGGCGACGGCTTCACCTACATCGACCCCGACGGCGAAACGATTAAAGACGAAGAGACGCTGAAGCGCATCCGCTCGCTCGCGATCCCGCCGGCGTACACGGATGTCTGGATTTGTCCACATCCGAAGGGGTATTTGCAGGCGACGGGGCGGGACGCGAAGGGGCGCAAGCAGTATCGCTACCATCCCAAGTGGCGCGAAGTGCGGGACGGGACCAAGTACACGCGCATGATCGCCTTCGGCGAGGCGCTTCCCCATGTCCGCGAGCGCGTCTTCCACGACCTGAGCCTGCCGGGCCTAAAGCGTGAGCGAGTGCTCGCGACAATCGTTCGTCTTCTGGAAACGACCATGATCCGGGTAGGCAACGAAGAGTACGCAAAAACAAACAAATCGTTCGGCCTCACCACCCTGCGCAACCGCCACGTGGATGTCGGGACATCGGACCTGCGCTTCCATTTCCGGGGCAAGAGCGGCAAGGACCATTCGATCGAACTGCGCGACCGCCGCCTCGCCCGCATCGTCGCCCGCCTGCGCGAACTGCCGGGCCAGGAGTTATTCCAGTACGTCGATAGCGACGGAACCCGTCACTCCATCGACTCCGGCGACGTCAACGCTTACCTGCGCGAAATCTCGGGCAGCGATTTCACCGCCAAAGACTTCCGCACCTGGGCCGGAACAGTCCTCGCCGCCCTCGCCCTCTGCGACTGCGAGGAATGCGACACGGAAACCGAGCGCAAAAAGAACATCGTCCGCGCCATCGAAGCCGTCTCCCAGCGCCTGGGCAACACTCCATCCATCTGCCGCAAATGCTACGTTCACCCAGCCGTGATCGAATCGTTTATGGAGGGGACGCTTGGGAAGGCGCTGAAGGATGTGAAAGCCGCCGTCGCCGCCGACCCACACGCGCTAGACGCCGGCGAAGCGGCGGTGATGAAGCTGCTGAGGAAGCGGATTTAGGATTTGGCCATCACAGCCACGCGGGGAGCGGCTGCACGCGGTCTTGCTCCAGGACTACGATGGTTCCCGTGGAGCCGGTGAGTAGATATACGCGGTCGGCGGTTTCGAGCATCATCTTCAAACCATGTCCGAGGGTGGATTTGGTGCTGAAGCCGCGCGCGAAGGCGGCTTTGGGGAGGTTTTCCATCGTGATCCCCAGGCCCTGGTCTTCGACGCGCACCTGGACGACGCCGTCGTCGCCGTGCGAGACATACGCTGTCCCTCCGCCGGCGTGGACGATGACGTTCATGCCCGCCTCAGACGCAGCGGTGACAAGATCGAGTTCGCGCTCAGGCGTGTGGCCGCAAAGCTGGGCGGCTCGCTGGGTCGCCTGACGGATCTCGCGCAGGGCGCCGGTCGAGGTGATGGCGATCCGGCCGCCGCTGAGAGTTTGGATCGGCGGGAGCTGGCTGGGATGCTCGCAGAGCAGGAGCTTGCCGCCGGTGACGCTGGCGAGGACATCGCGCAGAAAGGCGCGCTCGCGCAGGCGAGCGCGGGCGGCCTCCACGGCGCCGCGCGTCTGTGTTGCGATCGTCTCAACCAGTGAAACATCGCGATCGAGCCATTGACGCGGCTCGCTGGCCATTGCCACGACCAGCGCCGTCATCATTTCGTTCTGATGGACCGGGGCGCGCACTAAGGCGCGAAGTCCCAATTTCACGGACATGGCGTTGTCCGGCAGCGCGAAGGAATCCTCTACGACGTCAGTCGCGCCGGCAAGATAGGCGGCGTTCCGGTTGAGGTGGTACGCAAACATATCGTATTCGCCGGCGATCGAGGGCAGCCCTTCGCGCCGCCAGTCCGGCCCGACCGTGCCTCGACCGCGCTTCTGGTCATAGGTCACATAGTAGCAGCGGTCGGCGTTCAGAGCCTTCCCCAGCACCTCCGTGGTGGTTTGCAGGATCACGGCGGGATCGGTGGCGCTGCGCGCCGCGCGCGCGATGGTGTTGACGACCACCTCGCGCTTATACGCCGCCATCAGATCTTCTTGCGCTTGATGAAGGGCAGAATTGTCCGTGACGAAGATGACGATGCCCTGCACGCGTCCAGTAGGGTCGCGGTCCGGAACGAATGTGGAGTGGACATAGCGGGCGCCGCCCCGATGGTAGTGCATCTGAACATCGAACTGGCTGACTCTGCCGGCGGCGGCCTCATCGAGATGGCTCCGCACGGACTCATAGGCCTCCACACCGATGACATCCGAGACATGCTTGCCCAGCATCTCGCCGGCCCCGAAGCCGAACCACTCCGTGTAAGCGCGATTGTTGAACCGGTAGCAGTGATCGAGGCCGATATACCCGATCAGCAGCGGCGCGGCGTCAGCGATCCGCCGCAGGTGGTCAGTCGCATCCTCGGAAGCATCCTGCGGGATAGGGGAGAGTTCGCCTTGGGGCGCATCCATTCCGTGAAATCCTCTTTCCATGAAAATGCCCGCGGAGCAGAAGAAGACCGAACAAAAGGCTCGCCGGGCGATGTGCGTTATTTCCCTCTACACATCCATTCTTCCTGCTTGAATGTCAGCCCACACACAATTGCTCACTTTGCCTTGGCGGGCTCAAGCGTGTTGGCTCGGGTTTGCAACGCGTTCACTCGGCGCCGGCGCGCTCGACCGCCCGAAGGGCCATTTCCTGAAACGCCTCATCGTGTTCGAGAATGGCCAGATCCGTCTTGCTCCAGTCTTGAAAGATGGCTTCGCCAAACTCCACGGTGACAAGCGCCATGGTCGCGCTGCTGGAGCGGCGCGTGGGCGCGGGCGTTTCTTCGTCGTCGCCGTCTTCGCGGGGATGGAAGAGGACGGTATAGACGCGCATCTCGGCGTCGTTCTTGTTCGCCGCCAGCAGTTTCATAAACTTCGCCGGAACTTCGCCGCCGACCGGGTCGACCGGCTTGACTTCCGTGCGGTACATCGCTTCGAGATCCTGCTCAGACATGGTTGGGTTTCCTTGCAAAAGAACAGCCAGGAGGATCTTCGATGATCCCCCTGGCTGCTCGGACTAATATGACAGCTTAAAGCAGCGTGGCTTTGAGCGTGATGGGGGTGGCCGCAAGAGCCTTGGAAACCGGACAGTTCGTTTTGGCCGCTTCAGCCGTGGACTGGAACTCCTCGGCGCTCAGTCCGGGGACTTCGCCCTCAGTCGCCAGATCGATGCTGGTGATGGCGAAGCCGCCGTCGACGGGGCCGAAGTGCACCTGCGCGGTGGTGTGGATGCGCGTGGCGACATGGCCGCCCGCCGCGAGCATCGCCGCGAACTGCATCGAGAAGCAGCCGGCGTGCGCCGCGCCGATCAGCTCTTCCGGATTTGTGCCGACGCCCTCTTCCATGCGTGACTTGAACGAGTAAGCGCCCTTAAACGCGCCGCTGCCCAGCTCCATCGTTCCCGCGCCGTCTTTCAGATCGCCTGTCCACTCCGCGTCTGCTTTGCGTGTCGCCATTGATAAAATTCCTCCGTTGTACTTGGGTTATGCCGATGGGAGAGTACCCAATTTTCCTCTCGTTCGCCAACATCCATCGATTTCATAGCATTTTTATTCGAAAGTCAGAAATATTAAGATGATAGCTCTCATCCCACACGGCGCTCCCTGCGAAAATTTAAGAGAAAATACGATGACAAAGCAGATCCGTTACTACAGCCTCTTCTCACGTTTTCTGTTTCCGAAGAGCTATATCGCGAAGTTTGTGCTTGTCGCGCTGATCGGCATGCATGGTCCCATGACGGTGGCGCTGCTTCTCATACATTCCTCGGGCTCCGGTGGACCTCCCCCGCCGCCGCCAGGAACGCCGCCGGGACCGCAGTCTTGGCTGATGGGTCCGGAATTCGGTCCCATCTTGTTTATCATCGGCGGAACGATCTTTCTTTCCTTCGCTCTTTACGCGTTGCTGCAGCCGATCGCCGCCTGCTCGCAGAGCCTGCGTGATTATATGGAGCGGGGGATACTGCCGCAGCTTCCCACCAACGGCAAGGACGAAGCGGGCGTCCTCATGGCCGACCTGCAAAAAACCATCGTCACGCTGGATGAGCTCATTCAAGAGCAGGAGCGGCGCGCCACTCAGGACTCGCTGACCGGCCTGCGTAATCGGGCGTGGAGCGACGCGCGACTGAAGCTGGATCTGATGCGTGCACGCGAGACCCATATTTCCTCACGTCTGGTTATGATCGATCTCGACCACTTCAAAGATGTGAATGATCGTTACGGCCACGAGGCGGGGGACCGCGTCCTGGAGCTAACAGGACGCATTCTCAAAGAGGAGATCCGTGAGGACGACTGGGCCGCGCGCTGGGGCGGCGATGAGTTCGTGGTGATGCTCTCCAACTGTGATGGGCCGGGAGCCGACCATGTCTTGGACCGCATGAGCGGCCATCGGGCGCTGAACTGCGTAACGCAGCTTCAGGCGGTGTCGCCCGCGACAAGCGTGACGGGGAATGTGGTGATCGACGGTAGGGTTTCGCCGTCCAAAAGTCGCAGCAGCATCTTCGCCGCTTCGGCGGCCATGTCTTCCCAGGGAACACGGATGGTAACCAGATTGCGGGCCGGCAGCAGCGTGTCCAGTAGGCCGTCGAAGCCGACGATGGCGAGGTCATCCGGGATTCTCAAGCCGAGATCTAATCCGGCGCGCACCATCTGGTAGGCGTAGTAGTCGTTCCAGCAGCAAAGCGCCGTGGGACGATCCTCGGACACCCTCCATTGCGCGAGGAACTCCCCCGGATTCATCTGTGGAAACGGCAGAACCGTGCAGCGTCCGCCACGTTCGGCAATCAAGCGCGCGATCGTTTCGGACCGCGCTTCGACCGACGCCAGCTTCACATGCGACGTGAGATAAGCGATATCGCGATGGCCCCGGCTCCACAGATAATCGGCAAGCTGGCGCATGCCGTCGGCGTCGTCGGCAATGAGAGACGGCAGCAGCTCCTGCCGGTCCGCGATCGCCACGGCGGGCATACGAGTACGGGCAAGCTCCGCGACCACGGCGTCTCCGCTCTGGGCATAGACCACCAGGCCGGCCACCTTGCCGTCGTTGAGCCGGAGACGAATCTCATTCGGCTCCTTGCCTTCAATATCGACATGGACGAGAAAATCGTAGTGCAGATCCGAGCATACCCGCTGGATTCCCGTATAGACCTCGGCGAGAAACGGGTCGCGCAGACTATGATATCCATAGCCCGTGTAAAGGCCGATGGTGTTGATACGCTGGATCTTGAGCGACCGGGCAATGGCGTTCGGACGATACCCAAGCTCGTCGGCGACCTTCAGGACATGATCCCATGTCTCCCGCTTGATCTTCGACTTTGTGTAGCCACGCATGACATGGGAGGCCGTGGTGAGCGACACCCCCGCCTTTTCCGCAATATCGATTAATCGTGTCGCCATGTTTGAAGTCATTCCCTACAGCTCGTCTCCCCGATTCTAACATAACGAAGCGTCCGAGTCAAACGCCTTTCTCCTCCGCGCAATCCGTGGAAAATTCCTCTTGACACCCAATGGGCCAAATGATATAATCTAACTACAACGTTGTAGTTACTCATAACGCTGTCGCAATCGTTCTCATTTAAAATACCGCGCCAAAGAAAGCAGACAGATGAAAAAAGATCGAAAACTCGGCTTTACTCTCATTGAGCTTCTCGTTGTCATCGCTATTATTGCGATCCTTGCCGCCATTCTTTTCCCGGTCTTCGCCAAGGCGCGAGAAAAGGCGCGCGCCATTACCTGCACCAGCAACTTCAAGCAGATCGGCCTGGCGATGATGCAGTATGTCCAGGACAACGACGAGACGTTCCCTCTGTCCCGCTTCGGCTACACGTTCAACAGCCCCGGCGGCCCGCAGGAAGCGGAATGGGACACGGTGCTGATGCCCTATATCAAGGCGGGCAGCGTGGACGCCCGTAACGGCGGCGTTTACTCCTGCCCCTCGTTCCCCAATCGCATTGAAGGAAACCAGTACCACATCCGATTCGATCTCTTTCCGGACTTCAATGGGACCACATCGACCTTGGCCCGTGTCGACGCGCCCGCCGAGAAGGTCATGATGCTGGAAGGCGGCTCGAACGGCGAACCAGCTACAGGCCCCTGGGGATACGGGATGTTTCCCACCGCTGAGTACGCCTGGTCCAACGGCGGACTGAACGCCGGCAACAATTACCACAACCCCGCGACCGCCGTGGATCTGGTGAACGGGGACTGCGACGCCACCACGCCGGCGCAGATCGGCGCGTGGGCAGGCTGCAACCAATTGCCGCGATTCCGCCACGCCAACACCACGAACTTCCTATGGCTCGACGGACATGTCAAATCCAAGAACCGTGGGCAAGTCGATTGGTACAAAGATATCTACATCGACAATGTCAGTGACGACGGCGGGGCCGGCGCGACGCCGTACTAGATTCCCATCTCCCAATGAACCCAGGAGTGAATATGCAGCGTCTCGCGATCGTCTTTCTCTGCGCGCTGGCCGCCTTCGGGTGCGCGGCCCGAGACACCGCGCCCAAATCACCGGCGGCGGGCGCCGGCGCGTCGGTCGCGGACCGGATCGCGGTCATTCAAAATAACCCGAACATCCCGCCCGACGCCAAAGCCCGCGCGATCTCCGCGCTCCAAAACGGAGCGCAAACACAGCAGCAGCTTCAGAATAAGCGCTAATCTTTCTTCCCCCACTCATTCGTCTGCTGACA
>NZ_JBDSQY010000178.1:0-4708 GCF_039929585.1 Capsulimonas sp. | reverse complement strand
GGCCCCTCCGCCCCAATTCTGGGGGACCGGAAAATGCCAATCTCCGAAATCAGGTCCCCCAGAATTGGGGCGAAGGGGCAATCTTCGCAGGTCCCTCAGGATGGGGCGGAGGGGCCGAAACCTTACGCCAAGAGCCATGTCGTCCATAATTACTAGCTCCCACTTCCCACTGCGGAGCAGCTTGCAGGGAAGGGGGGAAGCGAGCTTTAGCTCGCTGGGGGGTTAGGCAGCGTGCACAAAAAAACTCCCAAGAACCCTTCAATCACCACCGTCGCGCGCTCCGCGTCGGCGAGGGCGCGAAAGTTTGCCAGACCGAACTTCTGCACCTTGGCGCCGTCCGCGCCCGGGATCGTCAGGCAAACGACGTAAACGCGTCGGAGCAAAAGGAGGCGGGAAGTGATGGATAACCGTGCGTCGATAGGGAGCGTATGCATGTAGCCGCGCTGCGTGCGGAAGGTTTGGGGATTGCGGATGAGGGAGAAGCGGTTGGCGTGGAGCCAGTGGGCGTAAATCGATTGGATCAGGAAGCAGAGCGCGAAGTAGCCGGCGGGGATCCAGAAACAGCGGGCGTCGAACATCGCCATCAGCATCTGCTCACCCTCTGCGGTCGAAAGGTGATGCGCAAACAGCGGAACACCCATCGAAAGCAGAAGATGCGACAGCGCCAGCCCCGTGAGGACGGGACCGACGCGACGTCGCTGCGTGTCGTAGCGCGGCTGCGCCGCGTACAGAAAATCGCCGTCGGACTCCAGACGCAATGAACCGATCGTCACCGATCGCTGGATGTCCGCCGGCGCTGGCGGACTTTGTGTAACCATAATCGCTCGTTCTGAAGAGAACGCGGGCTGCTATGGGCTCAGGCGCAATCTTACGCCTTCACCGGCGGCAGCTTGACGCCCTTGAACTCACGCCACTCGTACGGGCGCGCCTGGACTTTGATGCTCTTGAGGGAGTCCACCGACTTACCCGGGAATGTCACGGTCCGCTGCTCGATGGCGTTGATGCTCTGATCGCTCCGGATCTGCGGTTCGATCACGCCGCCCGCGGCGTCCACGCCAACAACGCGAATGTCCTGATCACTCGTGATCGCGGTAGAGACCGTTAGGCCCGGCGCGCCGCCGAACTCGCTGAAGTCCGAGAAGATCACCTCAAACGTCTTGGGCTTCCCATCGGCGCCGTAAACACTCCCCGCACGAGCCGTCGAACCGCCGGTTCCCTCCGCCACATCCCGCCACTCCGCCTTGCTCACACCCACCCGCATGTCGCAGGACTGCACATTCTCGGGAAGGTTCGCCTCCACGGCGTAGAGCCGAGTGTCGCCCGGCTGCGGAAAGGAGATCCAGGCGAGGCCGGTCGCCTTGTCGATCTGCACATCACAGCTGCGCTCCTTTGGAGCGTTCAAAATCTCGATCAGGAACCGAACGCCGCGCTCTTTCGGCGCCGGCGTCAAATGCAGGCCTTCAAAACGCGAATCCGCCTTCGGGATCGTGGTCGTCTTGCCGTCCCCCCCACGCCATTCGGCGTCGTTGGTCGGGGTCAAATTCGAAACTCCCACAATCCGCACAACCGGCGTCTGCGCAAACACCGGCTCGGCCGCGAAAACCAGACCGGCGGCAAGAACAAAAGGGCGATAGGTAAGCTTTTGGATAATCATTAAGGATACTCTCTGAAGGATTTTAGACTGCGGAGCCAACGCTCCGCGCGTTGAGACGCAAGCACGCCCCCTTGCTTCTTACCCATTAATACCACGAAACCCGCAAAGATACCTGCTTCGGATACAAAGGCAAAGGCCCCAGGAGGGAATTCCCAGGGCCGCCGCAATGCGTAACAGCAATTACCGGACGTTGAAGACAACGCTGTTGGACGAGCCGCCCGGAGCGGGATTGTTCACGCTCACGCTGTACGCGCCCGCCGTCGCCAGCATCGCCGCCGGAATGACGACAACGATCCGAGTGGCGATCACGCTCGACGCCGGGATCGGCGTTCCATTGAACAGGACCGACGAGCCGCCCACGAAGTTCTGCCCGTTGATCGTCAGCGCCAGATTTGCGGCGCCGTGCGTGGCGAACGCCGGGCTCAGCGCCGGGGTGTTCGCCGTCAAGCCGATCAGCACCGGAAGCGATCCATTCGCGAAGCCCTGCGCCCCGTTGACCGTCGCCGTTCCCACCAGTCCCACATCGTTCGTCGCCGCCACGGAGCCGGTGATCGTGATGGGATTGCTTTGCGCCGACACCTGAAGCGTCAGCGTATAGATATTACCGCTGCCGCCGTTGGAGAGGGCGTAGGCCGTCTGCGGCAGGTACGCCAGGACCTTGGTGATCTTCCGGCCGCTCGGATCGTTCACCGCCGCCGAGATCTTGATCGTGCCGCCGGTCGCCGGCAGGGTCGAAGGAGTGACGCTCGCGCTGGTAATCACCGGCGCTGCGGTGAGATTGTCCTGCACGGACTTGCCGCCGGCCACGCTGCTGATAAAGCCCAGATCGTTTTTGGCGGTCAGATTGACGGCGTAAGTATCCGTCGTGTTCGTCGTGTTGTTGGCCACGCTCTGGAACGTTCCCGTATAGATGTTGCCGACGCCCCCATTGGACAGGGCAATATCGCCGAGGTTGCCCCCGTTCATCGTCACTTTGCCGCCCACTGTCGTCGGACGACGGAACGGATCGACCACGGTCGCCGTTACCGTGATCTGGCCGCCGCTAAACGGCAGCGTCGCCGGCGTCAGCGTGATCCCGCTGATCGCGGGCGGCTGATTGTCGTTCTGCTGACCGGCCAGGACCGCGACGGTCGCCGACTGCGTGGTCGAAGCATCCGTCGCGGTGACGGTCGCGGACCAGTTGAACGGCGCGGCGGTCGTGTTGAGCGTTCCAAAAGGGACGTTGGCGGAATAGGTCGTTCCACTGCCGCCGTTCGACATCACGAACGAAGCGTTGTTGGGAGCGGCGGCGGTATTGCCCGTAATCCGCACCGACGCGCCGGTCACGGCCACAGTGTCCGTAATCGTCGCCGTCACCGTGATGACCCCGCCGGTCGGCGGCAGCAGACCGGGGGTCATCTTGACATTGGTAATCACCGGCGCAGCGCTCGCGGAATGCGCGAGACCGCCGCCGATCAGAGCGAGTGGAATAAAAATCAGTGATGCAGGTCGCGGGCTAAACATAATGAGGTTTCCTTGAAAAATACCCTGCCGCCGTCGACAGAAGAGCAGAGTGGCGCGATGGGCGAAAAAGTTTCCAGTATCACGTTATCACGTATTTTGTGATTTCGCAAGGTTTTCCTGCGATTCTCATAAATGGAGTATGATATTACTGGTGTTACGCAAACCATAATTTCGATCTGTCACCAGTATAGCGGCTCAATCGTGACGGCGGCGTGACGATTGACGCCAAAAACGTGACGAATCAAAATGAATGACGCTATGTGCGTCCTATCTCGCGGAGCGATCGACCTTGTATGAACATCCAATCCTTTGCCAGCTTCGACGACATCAAAGACGACGCCGTCGTCGAGATCTATCCGCCCAGCAGCGCCTTTCAAGCGACCCTTGGGAACTTCAGTACGACGTATGACATACGGTGGCTATGCGCCCATTGCCAGCGCACTGAAATCACGCGGCTCACGGACCTCAGCATCACGCCGCGCGGGGGCGCCCCGCTTCAGGCCGTGAAAAACGGGCCGGGCGAATGGATCGTCAGCGCATCGCTCCACAATCTTTTGACCCAAAACGGCGTCGCCTTGCGGCCCCTCTTCAAGCGCTCAGACTACTGGAGCATCGTTCCCCAAGAGTTTCGGTTTTGTGAAGACATCGCGCCGGCGCGGTGGCTGGACGACGCCTGTCCGGGCTGCGAAAAACAATCCCTTGTGCGCACGGAGATGATCGCGGGAGTAACACACCGAGCCGAGCGGCCTCTGACTGTCGCGAAAGAACAGATCGAGGGAATCATCTGGGGACGGTCGCCGCAGGCGTTCCAGCGGTTTCACGCATCGTCAAAGCCTCGAAATGAACCCGGCGGCCCCGCGCCATGCAATGCATGGGTGTTTGGGGACGGGATCAAATCACGCATGAACATCATATCCGTCCCACTGCTCAAGACGCTGATGGACGCCGGCGTCCACGACCTCGCCTTCCGGCCCGTGAACGTGATATGAGGACGCGTCATCCCCCACGCCAATCCTAATTCGTCCTGATTACTACTCGGACGGCAGCGCGATATCCTTGATCTCCCGCCAGAAATAGAAACGCGTTTGCAGCTTGACTTCCGCAATATCCTCGGGCGTCTTGTCCAAAAAAACCAGCGTCCCCGGTGTTGGAAACCCCATTCCGGCGCGGCCATAATTCTCCAGAGATTTGTACGCGAGAACGCGCCCTTCGCTGTCGATCCCAACCACCCGTAAGTCCCGATCCTCATGAGCCCCAAGGATAGTCATCGCCGCTCCCGCCCGGTACTGCTCAATCTTGAAAAATCGAATGGTATCCGACTCTCGTTCCCCGTTGTCGTTCTCAATTTCTATCTCCACGGCGTTCGGGAAGACTTTACTGGACACAAAATCACGCCACTCATTGCCCTTGATCCCAACACGTACGTGTCGAGTCTCATGTCATTATGAACAAGTGGGGATGGCGTTTGAGGAGCGCATGTGGTAGTCTTCTTGGTAACCACACCAAAGAAAATCAACCACATGCACTTCCATTCTAACGCATCCACCAATA
>NZ_JBDSQY010000177.1:0-36060 GCF_039929585.1 Capsulimonas sp. | reverse complement strand
CGCTGGAATCATTGGGCAAGAAGACGGGGATGCTGGGTGTTATCTTTCGCAAGTCTCAGAACAAGATCGAGGACCCGGCGAAGTTGCGGCGGCTGATTGCGGACTTGATTGACAAGGAGACTTGGACGGGGCTGGACGCTGATATTAAGGGCGACGCCTATGAAGGGCTGCTGGAGAAGAACGCGCAGGATACGAAGAGCGGGGCGGGGCAGTACTTTACGCCCCGGCCGCTGATCCAGGCGATGGTGGATGTGATGCGGCCGCAGCCGGGCGACACGATCGCCGATCCCGCCTGCGGCACGGCGGGCTTTCTGCTGGCGGCGCACGACTATGTCTCGCATGAGTTCGCCCTGGACCGGGATCAGAAGAAGCATCTGCGGAACGAGGCGCTGCACGGCTGGGAGATCGTGGCGAACACCGCGCGGCTGGCGGCGATGAACCTGATGCTGCATGAGATCGGCAGCGACGACAGTCCGATCCATGTGGCGGACGCGCTCGCCGCGCCGCCCGCCGAGCACTTCAGTATGATCCTGTCCAATCCGCCCTTCGGCAAGAAAAGCAGCATCACCGTCGTCAACGAAGAGGGAAAAGACGAAAAGGAATCCATCAGCTACCTGCGCGGCGACTTTTGGACCACTACCAGCAACAAACAGCTCAACTTCGTGCAGCACATCAAGAGCATGCTCAAGACCAATGGGCGCGCCGCCGTCGTCGTTCCTGATAACGTGTTATTTGAAGGCGGCTCCGGTGAAACCGTGCGGCGCAAGCTGCTGGAGGAATGCGATGTCCATACCCTCCTGCGCTTGCCTACGGGGATTTTCTACGCCCAGGGCGTCAAAGCGAACGTGTTGTTCTTTGACCGAAAGAGCGCACGCGAAGCCGCCTGGACCGAGCGTCTCTGGGTCTACGACTTCCGCACGAATGTCGAATTCACTCTCAAGACCAACCCGCTCAAGCGTTCCGATCTGGACGACTTCGTGGCGTGTTACCATGCGGACAACCGCCATGAGCGTACAGCCACATGGAGCGACGAAAACCCCGAAGGCCGCTGGCGATCGTTCTCGTTTGACGAATTGATCCAGCGCGACAAAGCGAGCCTGGATATCTTCTGGCTTCGCGACACAAGCTTGGAGGATAGCGCAAGCCTGCCCGCGCCCGACATTCTGGCGTCGGAAATCATGGAAGATCTGGAAGCCGCGCTGGACCAATTCAGCCAGATCGCCGAAGGGCTCGCGCGGCGTGCATCTGTCGCCGTTTAATCGCCGATTCGCTTTACTCTTGGACACGCCATTCGAGAATTCCGCCGGACCATCCCGTTTGCTGCTGGACGGTGATGCGCAGGGCGGTTGTGTTCACCGGAGCGAAGGCGACGTGGTTGAACCGATCGGCTTGCGTGCCGTAGGGCGATGAGTTCGAGACTGGTTTCCATTGCCCGTTGTCCAGATATTGCACGGTCCATGATTGCGGAACGCGGCAGTCCCGGTGGATTCGGGTTTCGTCCCACCAATACACATCGACGTCGCTGACGCGCTGCGCGGCCGGAAAGTCGTACTGCACCCATTCTTCGCCGCCGCGATGATCCCACCAGGTGAAGCGCGGAATGGTTTCGTCGTCCGATGCTTTCGGCTCGACACCATCATTGAGAGCGGAGAGCGTGTCGCCGGGATTACTGTGGGATGCGGTGACGACGGCGCCGCCGGCCACGGTTTCCGGACGGGCGGTCGCGGGATTGTCGGCGATCCATACGTCCATGGCGGTCGGCTTGCGGTTGGAGTTCGCATAGAACGGAATCGCCGTGAAGTTCGCGGGAACCGTTTGAACGCCGGCGCCCTTTTGTGTTACTCTCGTCGCGGAGCCGTGCAGAAGAACCACTCCTCCCAGAAGATCGGCCTCGTACTGGTCTTTGATTTGCGTGGCCGGAGGAATGACCATGCTGGCCGTGTCGTCGCCATTATCGACGCCTTCCAGGCAGTAGACGATCGGCCCGCGCATGAGGGCTACCCGGCCTGCGTTGTCCAGGACTTGAGGATCGGCCTTGACCTGACGCGCCGGCATCGGCATGTCCATCTCGATCGTATCCCCGGCCTTCCACGTTCGCTCGATCGACGCATATCCGCGAAGGATCGCCGGAGACATCTTTGTGTGGTTCACAAGAAACGTCGCGCCTTCGCACCAGTCGGGAACCCGTAGGGCGACGCGGAAACGCGCGGGCTGCTTCGGGGCGACATGCAGCGTCACGCGCCCTTTCCAGGGATAAGCTGTTTCCTGCTTCAGAGTCAGATGGAGCTTATCGGTGTCGATCTTTGCGCTGCCGCCGACAAAAAGATTGACGTAGACGCCGGAAGTGTCTGTTGCGTAGATGTCCCCGGGTAATGCTCCCATCATCTTCAGAAACATGGGCGGGCAACACGGACACCCCGCCCAATCCTCGCGCTGCCGGTCTTTCGACGACAGTGGGTTCTGATAGTAATAGGCGTCGCCCGTCAATGCGATATGGCTTAACGCGCCATTGTAAATCTCACGCTCCAGAATGTCCGCATAGTGGGCGTCGCCAAACGCCAGGTTCATGTTCTGGCTAAAGAAGCCGCCGGCGATATTCGCGCAGGTCTCCGCATATCCATTATTGGGAAGCTGATAATCCGCCCCGAACCCTTCGTATGAACCGACGGCGCCTAATCCTCCGGTGAGGTACATACGCTTCTCGGTCATATTGCTCCACCAGCGCTGTAAGACGCCGGCGTAATCCGAGCGCCCAGAGATCAGAGACGCCTTGACGACGCCATTCGCAAGCAACTCGCTCCGGACGGCGTGTCCTTCCATGGCGTCCTGCTGCAAGACCGGCTTATCGTCCTGATCGTAGGCGCCGTAATCCAGGCGGCCCTTATGGTTACCACGGTTCTCGATAAAAAACCAGGAAAGCTTGAGATAATCGTTCGGGACGACGGGGACCGCGATCTGGTTCTGGCTGCCGGCGACGGAAAGCTTTCCCGCAAGTTCCGGATGCTCTTTGTAAAGCTGGGAAAGCTCGGCGAGAGATTGTTCGATGATCGCGTGTCCGGGGACGACGTTCGCTTTGGGACTTGGGCCGATGTCCCGGCACATCGTATTTGCAAGACGGGTGGCGACGGCCAGCAGTTTCGTCTTTCCCGTGGCGCGGTAATAATGCGCGCCCGCCTCAATGAGACAGCCCACATTGTAAACATCATGCTTCTGAACGTCGTCCTCGTCCCCTCGCTCCGCAACCCCCAATCCCCATCGATGCGAGTTTGTCCCCAGCGTCGTATAAGTATTGACGAATCCATCTGGATCCACGGCGGCCGCCGCCGCAATGCGGTCGATGTACCCGTCAATGCGCGCTTCCAGCGCCGGGTCTGGATGCGCCGCAAGAAAATCCGATGCGCCGGTAATCGTTTCGTAGGCAAGTCCATCCCAAAATGGAGCTCCTTCATGCCCGCCGGTTTGCCCCTTCGCCACTCGATCAAAGTTGTGAAAGGCTCCAACTTTCTCAAACTTATCAAAGCAATCGCCGATCGTCTTCTCGCGCCACAATGAGATGCGCGACGACCAGAACGCATCGTCAATGGAAACGTTCTTCATCGGCACAGGGGTAAGAGTATGCATCCGTGCTTTCGGCGCGGTTACCTGCGCCGTCCTTCCCGTAGTCGAGGCTCCTTGAGCCGCGCCCGCTAAGACGGCGGCAAGAAGAACAGGCGTGATTGCTAATATTTGTTTCATGATTTGATTTCCAAAAGACTAATCCTGAGCGTCTATCCATCGCTGGCGCACCGCTCATGTATCAATGGATTATATCATGTCGTGATCGTTTCGGTTTGATATGAGCAATAAATGTGACTATAGTTAAATAAATAGGCCGTTATGTTATGCCTTAGCCATTGCGGGTGAGACGCAACTTTTTATGTCGCCTTGGGTCTAACCGACTATCAGCTTGGACGGAGATAGAGTGACATTATGATGAACCGATCGGTGGGAATGGGTCTGGGTGTGACGGCTGCGGTGATTGGCCTGATCATTTTTCTGTGGAAGCAGTACGCTCATATTTTGAACGCAGCGCTGTCGTATTAGGCTATCGCACATCAATGGGATTGAGATAGCCATGCATAACGTTGAAAATGGAGTCGTACGCGTGTTGGAAAGTGCGCTCTGGCAAAAGGCGCTTGGCTTGTTCATATTTCTCATTATGGGAGGAATATCTGTCGATCTCCTGTTCGCCATCGCCCTGCCTGCATATCCGGCCCACTTCGTCACAAAAGCATCCGTCGTCCATGATCCGAAGGTCGTTTGTGAGGCGCTTGCGGTATTGGCGGTTGGTTTCTATATCTGGTGGGGAACGGTAAGGTTTCGAATTATTGCAAATGACGATGGAATCACAGCGACCAGTGGGTTTTGGACCTGGCGTGTGCGTTGGAAGGACATGCACTCTTACCGAATCGAAAACCTGGGCGCCAAAGAGGCGCGCTGGGAGCCGGTTATTCTGGATGCTGATCGCACGGTGTTGTTCAAACCGTTTATCTGCCCCTTCTTATCCACCAGTTCCGGCGATGAAGAGCGTGCGCGATTCTGGCAGTATGTGATGCAGAGAATTGATCGGAAGTATAAGCAAGGCCGCATAGAAATATAATCGTGTGGACCTGAGCTACTTACCGCCGGCGGGGGCGCTCCAGTCGTACATGTATTTGAGCATCTTCGCCACTTGAAGCGACTCGATGCGCTGCACGCCGGGGATCTTGCTCAGGCGTTCGTGCAGGAACGTCAACAATTGTTCGGTATCTTCAAACCACACTTCGGCGATGACGTCGTAGCTCCCCAGGGTCACTCCCGCGAAGCGCACTTCGGGCATGGCGATCAGCGCCTCCTCGACTTGCGTGAGATGCTGGTGATCAATCTGCAATCCCAAGATCGCGATGACGCGGTATCCCAATTGAAACGGCGTGGCGACGGCCACGATCTTGATCGCGCCGGCGCTGAGCAGGCGCTCGACGCGCCGGCGTACCGTCGGCTCTGTGCTTCCTACGGTCTTGGCGATCTCTGAGTTGGTCAGGCGCGCGTTCTCCTGAAGCACGCAGATGATTTTGTTGTCCAGGTCATCCAGCGTCAGCATTTCAAATTGTCCTTGCATTGCGATATGACGAAATTATATCATATTTAGCTTTATAAATGACGATATTCGTCATTGAAATTATAATTTTAAATTATTTCGTCATAAGTGTTGACATCGGATACCCTCAGCAGTATACTAACCACACCTCACTGACGAGGCGCAGACGAGCAATCGGCGACGCCGCCCGCACACCATTTTTCACTCACATTTGCAAGACACGGGAAGGGTACACCCATGACGGATGATCGTTCGCGCTTTGGCGTCCCACGGGAAGATTTGAAGGATAGTCAGGCCGCCTACGCCCTGCGCCGTGAGGCGGAGCTGCCGGAGCATGGCTGGAAACGGGAAGTGGAGCGCAATCTGGAGCTTGGCCTGACTGCCGCGCCCAGCATCGGCGACCGCACCATCTCGACTTTTTCGCGCGGCGAACTGCCGCACTTCGCGGGCATCAACACGTTCCTGAAGGCGCCCTATGTGGAGGATGTTCATAAGGCGGGGAACTATGACGCCGCCGTGTTCGGCATCCCGCTCGATACGGGCACGACTTACCGGGCCGGTACGCGCTTTGGTCCGCAAGGCGTGCGCCGCATCTCGGCGCTTTACGGCTCGTACTACTTCGACCTGGGGATCGACTTGCGTGAGCAGATGACGCTGTGCGATCTGGGCGATGTGTTCGTCATTCCCGCCAATATCGAGAAGGCGTTCGACCAGATCAGCCGCGCCGTCTCCCATGTGTTCCGCAGCGGCGCCTTTCCGATCATGATCGGCGGGGACCACTCCATCGGTTATCCGTGCGTTCGAGGCATCGCCCCGCATGTCAACGGCAACATCGGCATCATCCATATCGACCGTCATGTGGACACGCAGGAACTGGACATGGATGAGCGGATGCACACCACGCCATGGTTCCATGCGACGAATATTGAGAACGCGCCTCCGAAGAACCTCGTGCAGTTCGGCATTGGCGGGTGGCAGGTGCCCCGCGCCGGCGTCAAGGTGGCCCGCGAGCGCGGCACGACGATCATGACCATGACCGACATCATGGACATGGGGCTGGACAAAGCCCTGGACATTGCGATTGAAGTCGCGAGCGAAGGGACCGAAGCGGTCTATCTCAGCTTCGACATCGACAGCATCGACGCTGGTTTTGTCCCTGGCACGGGCTGGCCGGAGCCGGGCGGGTTCACCCCCCGCGAGGCGCTGCGCATCGTCCAGCGCGTCGCCCGCGAAACCAATCTCTGCGCCATGGAATTAGTCGAAGTCTCGCCGCCGTACGACATCAGCGACATGACGGCCCTCATGGGAACGCGCGTGATTTGCGATGTTCTCGCGAACTTGGTGTTCGCCGAAAAGCTGCCCCGGCAGCGTCCGGCGTGGCTGAACTCGGAGCCGTCGACGGAGCCGTGGGCGCTTTAGGAGATCTGACACATGCCGCATGAAGTCGACATGACCAAGGCTCTCATGATGAGCCTCAAGGATTGGTATTCGCAGCAGACCGAGCGCTGGCCGGTGCGCCGCGTCCAGCTGCTCGTCGGCGAGTTCACCTGTGTGGAGCCGGACCTGCTGCGCACGGCCTTCGCCAAACAAAAGCTGGGGACATTTCTCGAAAACGCCGAGATCGCCATCCGCGACAGCCCGTTCATCGCCTTCTGCCGGAACTGCGAGCGGGAGTACAAGCCCGATATCAATCTGGAGTACGGCTGCCCCGAATGCCGCGCGCCGCTGGATGAGATTCGGTCGGGGCGTGAGCTGAAGATTGAGAAGGTCGATTGGGACATCCCGGTCGGTGCGGAGCGCTAAAAATATGATCACCGAAACCAAAGGGCCAATCAGCACGCCGGCGAGCGTGGATTTGAATATTGATATCCTGGAAGAGAACGACGATCTCGCCGCGCGCAGCCGCCGCCGCATGGAGAGCCATGGGATCGCGTGCGTCAATATCATGTCCAGTCCCGGCTCGGGTAAGACAACCCTGCTGGAGCGTACGCTGACCGACCTGAACGGAGAGATCAAAATCGGGATCATGGAAGGCGACATGACGACGGAGCTAGATGCGGACCGTCTGCGCGACTGTGGCGCTCCGGTGGTTGCGATCACCACCGGCCGTTCGTGCCATCTCGAAGCCGATCAGATCGCGGCTGGGCTGAACACGCTGGAGCGCGAAGGTGGGCTGGACCGCTTCGATTTGATGGTGATTGAGAACGTCGGTAATTTGATCTGCCCGGCGGCCTACGATCTTGGCGAGCATACGCGCGTTGTCCTGGTCGCGGTGACCGAGGGCGAGGACAAGCCGCTCAAGTACCCGATCATGTTCCACGGCGCCGACTGCGTTGTCATTACCAAGACCGATCTGGCGCCATATGTCCGCCTGAATGTTGAGAAGCTAATCGTAAACATTCGGCAAGTCAACGCCACTGCGACCGTGTTCGCCGTCTCGTCGGAAACGGGCGATGGGATGGACACATGGCTGAATTGGCTGCGCGGTCAGCGTCGTCCTTCTTAAATCCGAACTACCCCGCTCAGCGCCGAGCACCCCGAGCATGACGCTCGTTTCTTGAGATTTCGCACATTGCGTTCAACAGAAAGGAACGGCCGTCCATGCATTCCATCCGTACTTCGAAATTCGCAAGGCTCGCCTTCACTATCGTTCCTCTTGGCCTAATGCTTACGGCGTGTGCCCCAAAAGCGCAGCAGACAGCGACGAGCACGACGCCCGGCGCGCCAGCCGCCAGCACGGAGCCGATCACCATCGGCTACTCCGACTGGCCGGGCTGGACGTGCTGGGACATTGCCGATCAGCAGGGCTTCTTCAAGAAGCATAACGTCAACGTCAAGCTCGTCTGGTTCCCTAACTACACCGATTCGCTCAACGCGCTGGCGGCGGAGAAAGTGGACGCCAATTGCCAAACCTGGAGCGACACGATGGGGCCACTCGCGCAGGGGCAGGCGCTCAAAGCCGTGCTGATCAACGACAACTCCGCCGGAAACGATGCGGTGGTTGCGAAGGCGGGCATTACCTCCATCAAAGATCTCAAGGGCAAGAAGGTTGCGACCGAGCTTGGCACCGTCGAGCAGTTCCTGCTGGATCAGGCGCTGGCCGCGAACGGCATGACCGAGAAGGACATCCAGTATGTCAACATCAAGGTGCAGGACTGCCCCGCCGCGATGCTGAGCGGCAAGATCGACGCGTGCGCCGTTTGGGAGCCGAACAAGAGCCAGCTGCTCAAAAGCTTCCCCGGCTCGACCGTCATCTTCGACAGCAAGCAGCTTTCCGGCCTGATCCCTGACCTGCTTGTCTTCCAATCGAAAGTGGTCAGCGCCCGGCCCGCCGACATTCAAAACATCGTCGACGCCTGGTACGACGCGCTCGACTGGTGGCGCGCGCATCCCGTGGACGCCGTGAAGATCATGGCCAAGCGCACCGACTCTCCTGTCGATTTCTACACTGGCTTCATCCAGGGCACGCGTATCTTCAGCGCGCCAGAGGCGCAGGCGGCCTTCACGAAGAGCGACAAAGCGACCTCGCTTTATAAGAGCGCTCCCGTGATCGGCGACTTCCTGGTCGGCCAGAAGCAAATCCCCAAGACCCCCGACTTCGCGGCGGCAATCGACGATACGTTCGTCAAAGCCGCTGTGGCAAAGGGCGAAGGCAAGCTGCCGCCGTATGATTATGCGCTGAAGGTGGATTAGACAGATCGGTTTCGGTTGGCTTCGGCATTCCCGTCGCACGCGTGTGGATGTTTGGCCCCTCCGCCCCAATTCTGGGGGACCGGATTAGGATGCCCCCCCCGACCCCCACAGGGGTGCAGACCATAGTGTCCAGAACGTGGCAAGAATAGTGTTTTGCAGCGTTAACATTTATGGGTTTTACCCCTTTGGGGCCAGGGGCCATCCTAATCTGGTCCCCCAGAATTGGGGCGGAGGGGCCGAACACCCACACGCATGGGCGTAGAGGTGCCAAAACCAATGCCCCAAGCCGCCACGAGCAATTTCGCAGAAAGGAGCCGCCACAATGGCAAGCAGCATTCCGACAACACAGGCGACGGAGAGCGCCGCGCACGCTGCCCTGGCGCGACGGCGTCGCACTGGCGCGCGCCTATTTCGCATCGGGAGCGAGATCCCGCGCCCCGCGTACACAGCCATCGCGGCGCTGTCGTTTATTCTGCCCCTGCTGCTGTGGTGTTTCTTTACGTACTCCGGACGAGCAAATGCGCTCATCTTGCCGACGCCGACGCGCGTGATCAACGCCGCAATCGATATGTACAAGGGCGGCACGCTGCTGCCCGATATCCAGATCAGCGTTTATCGCATTGGAATGGGCTTTTTGCTTTCGGCGCTGCTCGCCATTCCTGTTGGGATTTTGATGGGCGCGTACAAATCCGCCGAGGCGGCTCATGAGCCTCTGGTCGGGTTCATTCGCTATATTCCTGTGCCGGCGCTAATTCCGCTGGTGATGGTGATCGCCGGGATCGACGAAGCGGCGAAGATCGCACTGATCTTCATCGGCACGTACTTTCAGATGGTGCTGGTGGTCGCCGACGTCACACGTCAGGTTCCAAGGGATTTGCTCAACGCGGCGCGGACGCTGGGGGCCAACGGGCGTCAATTGCTTTTTAATGTCCTGCTGCCGGCGACCCTGCCCGGCCTGCTCGATACCTGCCGCACGATGATCGGCTGGGCATGGACTTACTTGGTGATCGCCGAGGTTGTCGCGACGAGTTCCGGCATGGGGTATATGCTGCTCAAGGCGCAGCGATTTTCGCGCTCGGACGAGATGTTCGTCGGTATCATTATTCTGGGCGTGCTTGGCCTCTTGACTGACCTCGCCTTCAAGCTGATCCAGCCACGCCTTGTGCCTTGGGCCGACCTTAATAAGAACTAAGAGATAAAACGAAGAGAGCTGCGATGACTGAAACTCCGCCCGCCACACGCATCATGCCGGCGCCGCTGATCCCGGCGGAAGACCCGAACGCCGGCCCAATTCTGCGCGTCGAGCAAGTGGGCAAGGACTACCCGACGAAATCCGGGGCGCTGACAGTGCTGGAGCCGACTTCGTTCACCATGCAGACCAGCGAATTGGTCAGTATCGTCGGCCCCTCGGGCTGCGGTAAATCCACCCTGCTGCATATCGTCGGAGGACTGGTTGAGCCGTCGTGTGGATCGGTCTATCTCGACGGCGTCGAAGTCCACGAGCCGAGCCGCGAGCGCGGCATGGTCTTTCAGGCCTACACGCTCTTTCCATGGCGGACGGTCTATCAAAACGTGCAGTTCGGCCTGGAGATGCGCGGCCTACCGCGCAAGGGGCGCGAACGCATCGCGGACAAATTTCTAGAAGCCGTCGGCCTCTCGGATTTCAAAAACCATTATCCCAAGCAGCTTTCGGGAGGCATGCGCCAGCGCGTCGCCATTGCGCGCGCTCTCGCGAACGCCCCGCGTATCTTGTTGATGGACGAACCGTTCGGAGCGCTGGACGCCCAGACGCGCGCCGTGATGCAGGACCTGGTGCTGGACATTCGAAGGCGAGAGCGCATCACAACGCTCTTCATTACGCATGATATCGACGAAGCTGTTTATCTCAGCGATCGGATCTTTGTGATGACCGCGCGGCCCGGCCACATCAAAGCCGAGATCCACGTTCCCTTCGGCCCGGACCGTGGCGACGCTCTGCGCAACGCCCCTGAATTCTTAGCAATCCGCAAACAAGTCCATGAATTGCTCTACGAAGAAGGGAAAGCCGTAGTCGATGCGGAAATCGCGAGCGGAAAGAAATAGCAGTCCAGAATTTTGAAAGGCAATACCAATGAGTGAATCCCGCGCATTTCGCGTTGGCGTGGCCGGTCCCGTGGGCAGCGGCAAGACGGCGCTGGTGGACTGTTTGAGCAAGGCGCTGTCAGCAAAGTACAGCTTGGCGGTCGTAACCAACGACATCTACACGAAAGAGGACGCGGAGTTCTTGCTGCGGCAGGGAACGCTTCCGATGGAGCGCGTGCGCGGCGTGGAGACCGGCGGCTGTCCGCATGCGGCGATCCGTGAGGACGCTTCCATGAACCTGGAGGCCATCGCCGATCTTGAGGACACACTGCCGGGTTTGGAGCTGATCTTTGTCGAAAGCGGCGGGGACAATCTTGCGGCGGCGTTCAGCCCGGAACTCGTTGATGTCGCGATCTATGTGATCGATGTCTCGGGGGGCGACAAGATCCCGCGCAAGGGCGGGCCGGGCATCATGCGTTCGGACCTGCTGCTGATCAACAAGACGGATCTGGCCCCGTTGGTCGGCGCGTCGCTCGAAGTGATGGACCGCGACTCGCGCAAGATGCGTGGCGACCTGCCGTTTCTCTTCACGAATATGAAGAGCGGCGAGGGGCTGAGTTCGGTCATCGATTGGCTGGAGGCGAAGATCGCGCAGCCCGAGTGGAAGACGATCATCGACGCCCACGCGCCGTATGTCGGTCGCCCGCACACGCACGATCACGACGACGATCATGACCATAGCCACGTCAACGGACACGTCCATTCGCATGTCCATTGAGCTGCTGCGCTTGATGCAGATCGCCGACAGCGCCGTGCCGATCGGCGCGGCCTCGCATTCGTTCGGGATCGAGACACTGACGGATGAAGGTTCGCTGACAGTCGAGCGCCTCTCGGAGTTCCTGGACGCGTATCTCGCCGAAACCGGCGCGCTGGACGCCTCCTGGTGCCGCGCCGGCTGGCGGCTCGCTCGAACGCCCCTGATTGAGTTCACGTCGGAATGGACGCGTCTCAGCGACCAAATCGGTGCGCGAAAGCCTGCGCGCGAAGGGCGGGAAGCGAGCGCAATGCTCGGTCGGCGTTTGCTGCAATTAGTGGACGGCTTGGCGCCCGGCCATCCTGCGGTCGGAGAAGCCGTGCGCTTGACAAAGCAATCGGCGATCCCCGCCCACCACGCCGCCGCGTTTGGCCTTGCCGGCGCCGCGCTGCGCTGTCCAGAAGACTTAGTCGCGCAGACATACTTGCAGCAGAACGTGATGGGCCTGGTCTCGGCGTGCCAGCGCCTGCTGCCGCTGGGCCAGACCGCCGCTGGATGCCTGCTCTGGGATTTAAAGCCCGCCTTAATCCGCGCCGCCGCGCCGTCTGATGAGGAAGAAATCGCTTGCTTCACGCCCTCGATCGATCTGGCGGGGATGCGTCACCCGTGGCTGACGACCCGTCTGTTCATCAGTTAGACGAACCGAAGCGCCGTGTGGACGGGGCTCTGTCTCTGACATTCGGCGTCAGCGCCCAGGGTCGGACTTACCTGCGGGAGCAGTCGCATCGCCCACCTCTGCAAGTTGTCCGCGCCTTTCGCCAGCCGGATGGCGGCGTGCTGACCCATCTGCACAACGTCTCCGGCGGCATTCTGGGCGGTGATCGTTTGACCCAGGAGTTCACGGTAGACGCTGGCGCGAACGTCCAATTGACGACAACCAGCGCCACGCGCATTTACCGCGCGCGTGAGGGCGACGCCGAGGCGCTGCAAACGACGCGTATTCAAGTCGGCGCCGACGGCCTCCTGGAGTATCTGCCCGATACGACGATCCCGTTCGCCGGCGCTCGCTATCGGCAGGAGACGACCATCGACTTGGCCCAAGACGCCGGCCTGTTCTGGTGGGAGACGCTTGCCTCCGGCCGCGCCGCGCAGGGCGAGATCTTCGCTTACGAATCCGTTGTCCTGCGCGCCGTGATCCGCGCCAACGGCCGCGAGATCGCCGCCGAGCATTTGCGCCTGGAGCCGGCGCGTACCCCACTCACCTCGCCCGTGCGTCTTGGTGTCTATCGTTACTTTACGACTTTCTATGCCTGTCGCATTGGCGTCTTGCCGCAGCAATTGCGCCAACTCGAAACGGACCTGAACGCAATTGCCGAGGAGCGAACGACACTCGGCGCCGATGTCTGGGGCGTCAGCACGCTGCCGGCGCACGGCGTCTGCATCCGAGGCATGAGCGTGCGCGGTCTGCGCATCGCCGCCGACCTCTACGCCTTTTGGGACTGCGCCCGCCGCGCACTTTATGGAACCGGCGCCGTGGCTCCCCGGAAGATCAATTGATGGTACACTTTGACGAACTGACCGAACGGAGAACCGCCCATGCATCTCACCCCGCGTGAGCAGGAAAAACTCATGCTCTTTTTGGCCAGCGAACTCGCGCGCAAGCGCCAGGCGCGCGGCCTGAAGCTCAACTATCCGGAAGCCGTCGCTATTCTCAGCGCCGAAATCATGGAGATGGCTCGTGACGGCAAAAGCGTTGCCGAGATCATGTCTCTTGGGAATACCATTCTTAAGCGTGATGATGTCATGGAAGGTATTCCTGAGATGATCCACGAGGTGCAGGTGGAGGCGACGTTCCCGGACGGTACGAAGCTGGTGACGCTGCACGAGCCGATACATTAGAGAGGAGCCCCTATTCCCCCGGCGCTTTAGCGCGCTTTCCCCTTTTTCCCAACAAGCTGCTTCGCAGGGTAAAAGGGGTGCTGATAACTGCCGTCCATTCACTCGTCACAAGGCCGTGAGGACTCTGGCGCCGAAAGCGCAATGCTCTTCCCAGATACTTGTCGAGCGAGCAAGGACCATAATTATGAGCGCCCCTTTTACCTCTGGGCAAAAGGGGGAAACGAGCCTAAGCGTGTGGGGGAATAGGGAGTTCAGGAGACCCCACCCATGATCCCCGGAGAAATCTGGACCGAGCTTGGCGATATTGTCGCCAACGTCGATCGTCCGATCACGAAAGTCATCGTCAGCCATACCGGTGACCGGCCGATCCAAATCGGCAGCCACTACCACTTCTTCGAAGTCAATTCAGCGCTGACGTTCGACCGCGACGCCGCGCGCGGAATGCGATTGAATATCGCCGCCGGGACCGCTGTGCGCTTTGAGCCGGGTGAGGAAAAAGAAGTCGCCCTTGTGCCGTTTGCCGGCGATCGCATTGTCTTCGGTCACAACGCGCTGGTGTCCGGCGCGCTCGACGCCGTTTCAGGAGATGCTGTATGAGCCTCAAAATTCCACGCGCCATGTACGCCGACCTGTATGGTCCGACCACGGGGGATCGAGTTCGTCTGGCCGACACCGAGCTGATTGTCGAGGTGGAGCGTGACTTCACGACGTACGGCGACGAGATTACGTTTGGCGGCGGCAAGGTGATCCGTGACGGCATGGGTCAGAGCAGCACGGCGACGCGCGCACATGGCGGCGTGCTGGATCTGGTGATTACGAACGCCTTGGTAATCGATCACTGGGGGATCGTCAAGGGTGATATCGGGGTGCGCGATGGCCGCATCGTCAAGGTCGGCAAGGCCGGGAACCCCGATACGATGGCGGGCGTCGATCCCGACTTGGTCGTCGGCGCCAGCACCGAGGTGATTGCAGGCGAGCACTTGATCGTGACGGCGGGCGCGATCGACAGCCACATTCACTTTATCTGCCCGCAGCAGATCTACGAGGCGCTGTCGGCCGGAATCACGACGATGATTGGCGGCGGCACGGGGCCGGCGACGGGAACCAACGCGACGACCTGCACCCCCGGCGCCTGGAACATGGCGCGCATGCTTCAGTCGGCGGACGCCTGGCCGATCAATTTTGGCTTTCTGGGCAAGGGCAACGCCTCGGCCGCCGCGCCTCTGGAAGAGCAGATCCGGTCGGGCGCCTGCGGCCTGAAGCTGCATGAAGACTGGGGAACGACGCCCGCCGCGATCGATATGTGCCTGACCGTCGCGGACCAGTTCGACGTGCAAGTGGCCATCCATACGGACACGATCAACGAGGCGGGGTATCTGGAGAACACTGTTGCGGCGATTGCGGGACGGGCGATTCACACGTACCATACGGAAGGCGCGGGTGGGGGGCATGCTCCGGACATTATCAAGATCGCGAGCTATCCCAATATTCTGCCGTCGTCCACGAACCCGACGCGGCCTTACACGGTAAACACCATCGCCGAGCATCTGGACATGCTGATGGTCTGCCACCATCTCAATCCGCAAGTCCCCGAAGATGTCGCGTTCGCGGAAAGCCGCATTCGTCCTGAGACCATCGCCGCCGAAGACATTCTCCATGACCTGGGCGTCATCAGCATGATCTCCAGCGACTCGCAGGCGATGGGCCGCATTGGGGAAGTGGTGATGCGCTGCTGGCAGACGGCGCACAAAATGAAGACGCAGCGCGGCCCGCTGGCGGCGGATTCGTCGCGCAATGATAACGCGCGCGTGAAACGCTATATCGCCAAGTACACCATCAACCCGGCGCGCACGCATGGGATTGCCGAGCATATCGGCTCGATCGAGCCGGGAAAACTGGCGGACTTAGTTCTTTGGAAGCCGGCGTTTTTCGGCGTCAAGCCCGAAATGGTCGTCAAAGGCGGGTTTATCGCCTGGGCCGCGATGGGCGATCCCAACGCCTCCATTCCCACGCCGCAGCCGGTGATCTATCGCCCGATGTTCGGCGCTTTCGGCGGCGCGATTGCGCCGACTTCGCTCACGTTTGTGTCGCAGGCGTCTCTCGATGAAGGCGTTCCCGAGAACATTGGGCTGCGCAAAGCCGCCGTCGCGGTTTCGGGCTGCCGCATGGTGGGTAAGGCGGATATGATCCACAACGACGCCATGCCCAATATCGAAGTCGATCCTGAGACCTACGAAGTGCGCGCTGACGGTGAATTGCTGACCTGCGAACCGGCGACATCGCTCCCGATGGCGCAGCGCTATTTCTTGTTTTAGAGGTTCTATGTCCACCCTTCTCGTTTTGCAGCACGAAGATTGTGAGCCGCTGGGGTTTATTGAAGATTCGCTGCGCGAACTTGATCTTACGTTTCAGTACATCCGTCCCTACGCGGGCGATGTTGTTCCGGCCGAGATGGAGGAGACGTGCGGCCTGATCGTGCTCGGCGGGCCGCAGGGCGCTTATGAAATTGCTCAGTATCCATACCTCGCCGATGAGATCCGCTTGATCCAGGACGCCGTGCGGCGCGAGATTCCCGTGCTGGGCGCGTGCCTCGGCGCGCAGCTGCTGGCGGCCGCGCTGGGCGCGCGTGTTTATCCGGGCGCTCAAAAGGAAATCGGCTGGTATCCGGTCACGCTCACGGAGGCGGCGGGGGAGGACCCAATCTGGGGTGCTGTGGCTTCCCGTTTTATGGCGCTGCACTGGCACGGGGATGTCTTCGATCTGCCCGAAGGCGCCACGCGTCTTGCGTCGTCGGAGATGACTCCGAACCAGGCGTTTCGGTTTGGACGCAGCGCCTATGGAATCCAGTGGCATATGGAGATGACGGAGGCGATCATCAAGGAGACCGCTCGGGAATCCGAAGCGTGGTTCCGGTCTTGCGGGATCGATCCGAACGAGATCCTGGGCGGCGTCCAGGAGCATCTGCCGAATCTCAGCCGTGTCGCGGGGATTGTTTTTCGCGGGTGGGCGAAACTTAGCGTATAATCATAAATATATCCATCCGGCCGCCAGCGTCTCGCCGGCCATGACGACGCAAAGAATGGAGCCCGGGCGTGGCCGAAGGGGAACCTGATACTTACGATGCTGGCGCTCAGACGCAGCAGCTAAACGAACAATCACTGCGGGAAAAGAACCGACTGCTCGCGCTGTCCGCCGATGTCGGGCGCTCGTTGACCACGAAGCATACCCTGCCGGACATGCTGCGCGGCTGCGCCTGCGCTCTGGTGGAGCATCTGGACGCCGCCTTCGCGCGGATCTGGACCCTCAATCCCCAGGAGGAGATGCTGGTGCTGCGCGCGAGCGCCGGAATGTACACGCATCTCGACGGCCCCCATGGAGAAATCCCTGTCGGCGAATACAAAATCGGACTCATCGCCCAGGAGCGCCAGCCGCATCTGACCAATTCCGTGATCGGCGACCCGCGTGTCTCGAACCAGAGCTGGGCGATCCGAGAGGGAATGGTTGCCTTCGCCGGGTATCCCCTGATCGTCGAGGAGCAGGTTGTCGGAGTTATGGCGATGTTTGCGCGCCGCGCGCTGAACGACGAAGTTCTGCTGGCGCTGGGAACGATCGCGGATCAGATCGCGGTCGGAATCGACCGCAAACGGTCCGAGGAGGCGCTGCGGGCGAGTGAAGGCCGGTACCGCGCGGCCATCGCACACGCCGCCGTGGGTGTCACCCTGGCCGATCTGTTCGACCGCTGCCTGGAGACCAACGCCGCTTTCTGCGAGATCGTCGGCTACTCCGAGGACGAACTGCTCCACAAGGACTTCCAGTCCCTCACCTTTCCCGAGGACCGCGAGGAAAGTATCGCCCGGATGGAGCATCTTCGCTCCGGCAGCATTCCTCACTTCGTTATGGAAAAGCGCTACGTACGCAAGGACGGTCGCATTGTCTGGGTTCAGAACAGCGTCGCCCTCGTACGCGGCGCGCATGGCGAGCCTGAAAGCACGATCGCGCTGACCGAAGACATCAGCGAGCGCAAGGAAGCCGCCGCCCGCCAGCGGCGCCTGCTGCGCGATGTGCTCGCCTCCGTGACTGAGGGCCACCTGATCCTGTGTCAGACCTCGGACGATCTGCCGCCGCTACGCACCCCCTTTGGCTCGCCCATCGTCCTATCCGCCTCCGGCGGACTTTCCGAGCTGCGCCAGGCGGCGCGCGACGCCGCCCGCGAAGCCGGCCACTCCGAAAACCGCACCGCCGACTTGATCATCGCCGTCAGCGAAGCCGGGATGAACACCATCGTCCACGCCCGCTCCGGCGAAGCGCAGATTTCCATCGGTGACGGCATCGTTCAAGTGCATATCGAAGACCACGGCGCCGGCATCACGCTGGAGAACATCCCCAATGCCGCTCTCAAAAAAGGCTTCACGACCGCCGGCACGCTGGGGCAGGGCATGAAGATGATGCTCGAAACCGTGGACCGTATCTACCTCCTCACCGGCGAAACTGGAACCACAGTTGTGATCGAACAAGAGCGCGCCCTATAGCATCCTCGATATCTTTGCTCCTCATATCAGTATGGGTGGCTGAAACTGAATTCACCCGGAAATACTGTACAATAACCGCTGGGCATTTGTGATTTTCATCGACGCCACACGCCGCCTAGAGGACCCCCGCAATTTTGCCGCAATCTACCGATGTCATTTCCATTCCCTCGTCCGTTCCGACTGGGTTCATGATCTTTTGCCGCTTCGCCGGCGAGCCTCCCAGTACCGCTGAAATTTTCCAGGAGGCCCAAAGATGGGCGATGCAGAACATCGCGCCGCCTCTGATTTTGATTATTGCTTATCTCGATCCCGAGATGATAACGGTGCGCGTCGCTCCGCATCGCGATACGCCGGCGCAGATCCTGCGCGACTGCGCCCCGGCGCTCTCGGAGGAGCAGCGTAGGGAGATCGACGGGGCCACTCACTGTATTACGGTGCACACTTCGGAACTCCTGCCCAGTGAGCGCCTCGGTCTGTGGGCGGCGGTCGCCATGGCGAAAGCGTGTGCGGAGCGCTATGGCGCGCGGGTTGTGCTGGACGCCGACACGGCGGCGCCGTTTCCCCTCAAAACACCGTTCCGCGATCTGAGCTCGAAATTCGATCCCCGTTTGGCGAGTTTCGTCCGCCCTGTCTATTCCTTCGGCGCGAGTGGGGCTGCTTACATGACGACGCGTGGGATGGCTCGCTTTGGGCTTCCTGATTTGCAGATCATCAATATCCCCGTCATCAACATGGATGCGCTCGGCGCGACGGTCATCGGCCTCTGTCAAGTACTCATTACAATGGTTCGGAATGCAGATGGCGGCTCTGAACCTCCGGCTGCTCCCATCCCACTTGTCCTCGAAACTGCCGTCACGGAAGCATACATGCGCCTCGCACGCGTTCGTGGAAAGGATGAATCCACCGCAAACGAGGACGCTGAGGCCCGTGTGCGTTTGGAGTATGGACCGCGCCCGGGTCACCCAGACCAACAATACTTTACTCTGCGACCGCCGGCGAATTATACGGGCGAATATGGCGCCTGGCTGCACTCGCTGGTCAATACGTTTTTTGAGCCAGAGAACACCGTGCGTCCTCTCACGTTAGACAATGTGGACGGCGTTGAAACGATGGATCAGGCGCACCGGCGCGCCCTCGCGGAACTTCCGGCGATGAAGCTGCGATTTCTGAGCGGCGCCTTTGCTCCCGGGCAATTTTGCGTGAAGCAAGGATTTTCCTTTGGTAACCCTCACAGCGACGGACTGGAATACATGTGGGTTCTCGTCCGTGATTGGATGGGAAATCGGATCGTCGGCGAACTCGTCAATGCTCCACAATCTTGCAAGAACGTTCAGATGGGACAAATCATCGAGTTGGCTGACGCCGAAGTTTTCGACTGGATCGTCATCGGACCGGATGGCCCCGAAGAGGGGGGATATACCAACAACGCCGTTGAGGAGAGTGAGGTCCACCCATCGCGTCAATTTGCGCGCGAGATCGCGGACGAAACAACGCCGGATTTTGTCCGGCGCCGCTCTGACCCTGCGTTTCGCGAGCGCGTTGAGGCGGCCGGCCGTGAGGCGATACGGCGTCAGTATGAAGCGTTCTTGCAAGGCTTTCCCGGCGGCAGGATGCTGCTTTGGGGAAAGGTGCTATTGAGTGCTGTGATCGGCGCAATTTTTTGGAAATGGTCTCATGTCGCGGCGATGGCTGTGCTCGCGTTTTCCGGCTGGCAAGTATACTGTGCGATACAGACGGAGCGACGCGCGCAGCAGATTGCTGGGATCTACAAGGACGTTTCAGAGCGTGGAGAGTTTGCCGTTGCGATGCCGATCATGGTCAATAAGCTTCTGCGAGTGGCGGGGACACAAGATGCACCTGGGCTTTTCATCCTAGCGCCAAACGACGATTCTGATCCGATCATGATCTATGACGCCGTTGCGCGTGCGGTCAGCAGCAGGGATCAGGAGTGGGCGGACGCGGAATCGCAAACCGCCAGGAAACGACTAGCCGACCAGCGCTTTATACCAAGGCGTCGTACGCTCATTCCTAAAGCGTGGGTGGACGGTAAAACAGTCCATGCCGTTGACCTTTACGTCAAACGAGCACATCTTGCGGGCGGCGTCATGGTGACTGGGTTTCTGCCCTGTCTTGCGACCCCAGGCGACGATGGCTCGGTAGCGACCATCTCATGGGAAATCGCCACGAACCTTGCGGAACGGTAAGCGGGAAGGCTTTGCTGAGAATGGTCAACAGCCACGGAATTCGTCAGCAAATACAGTACAATAACCGCTGAGCGTTCGTGATTTCACGGACGCCAGACGCCGCCCAGAGGACTTGCTATTTTGCCGCAACCCACCGATCTCATTCCCGTTCCCTCGTCCGTCCCGACTGGGTTCATGGTTTTCTGCCGTTTCCCTGGCGCCTCTCCGAGCGCGTCGGACGTCTTTCAGGAAGCGAAGCGGTGGGTGATGGATAAGGTCGATCCGCCGCTACGCGAGATGATCTGGGCTTATCTGAACCCCGAACTGATGATTGTTGATGTCGCGTCGCGTCGGGACGTTCCAATCGAGATTCTGCGCCAATGCGCTCCGATGCTGTCGGAGGAGCAGCGCCAGGAGATCGATGCGGCGACCCATGTTATCTCGGTGCGTGCTTCCGACCCTTTGCCCGGCCCGCGACTGGGGCTCTTTGCCGCGGTCGCTGCGGCGAAAGCGTGCGCGGAACGCAGCGGCGCTCGTGTGGCGCTGGACGCCGACACGGCGTCCGCATTTCCCCTCAGCACGCCGTTTCACGGATTGCATTCGGGGGTTGAGCCGTGTCTGGCCAGTTTCATTCGCTGTCCCTATTCGTTTGGCGACCACGGCGCTGCGTACATGACGACGATTGGTATGGCGCGTTTCGGTCTTCCCGATCTGCAAGTGATTGGTATTCCGCCGATTGACATTCAGGCGCTTGGCGGGACGCTCATTGGTCTTTGCCAGGTTCTTATCACGATGGTCCGGAGCGCGGACGGCGGTTACGAAAATCCGGCTGCTCCTGTCCCCGCCATCCTGGAGACCGCAGTGACGGAGTTTTATCTTCAGATGTCCGGCGCCCGCGCGGCGGATACGCCTGCGGTCAGCAAAGACGCCGTGGCGCGGGTGCGTTTGGAATATCAGCCGCAGCCTGGGAATCCGGAACGCAGCTTTTTTACCTTGCGCCCGCCAGCAGGTTATTCGGGGGACTATGGCGCCTGGCTGCATTCACTCGTGAACACCTTCTTTGCGCCTGAAGATACGATGCATAACGTTGTTCACGGCTCCGGTATGGAGCAGGCGCATCGGCGCGCGATTGCTGAGCTTCCCAGCATCAAGCAGCGCTATCTGAGCGGCGCGCTTGGACCATGGCGTTTCGGTGTGAAGCATGGTTTCACCGTCGGCGATCCACGTGATGGCAATCACGAATATATGTGGGTTTTCGTACGCGAATGGGTGGGAAATCGGATCGTCGGCGAACTCGTCAATTCGCCGCGAATGCGCAAGGATCTCCGTATGGGCCAGCGGATTGAGCTGACCGAAGCGGACGTATTTGACTGGATCGTGGTCGGTCCCAACGGTCCGCAGGAAGGCGCTTATACGGACCGCGATTTTAGCTAAGCAGCGCTATGATTTTTGAGAAAAACCGAGACCGGCATGGGATATAAGCCAGGCGCATAGGGGCGCGGAACGTGGATCAAAGCGTTCTCAAGCGCGCTCCAGCCTTCTTCTTCGTAATGAAGGGTGTTCTCCAGCCGATCGAGCGCCCGCGTTTCATTCGTTGCGCAGCAGGCGGGGATAGGGTAGAAATCCGTCCACCGTCCTTCCGTCGCCGGTCCCTGGTATGTCGAGACAGTCGGGATATGGTCGCCCACGGCGAAGCTGCGCCCTTGGACCAAGTCCAGGGGCGCGGGCAGGACCTTTACCGCCGGAAACTTGACGCCGGGCGTCGCGGTGATGTCCGCGAAGACCGCAATCAAGTAGGGTTGGGTCGATACGACCACGGCGGGGTTGGCGCAGCCATGGTACAAATGCGATTTCAGTTGAGTGCGCTGGACGCCCGACCACCACCAAGCCAGAGCCATGGATAAGATGGCTACGCCCAGCGCGGCCAATATCCAATTGTGGGTTCCTATCAAAACGAACGCTGAGGCCAGGAGCACCCAGATGCTGAGTTGTGAAAGCAGGCGTTTGCCGCGATATTGGGGATAACAGCGATCGTAGACTACGGTCTTCAGCAAGATCCTGCCGGGCAAAGATGCAATGCTTCCGCCGCCGGTATTCAGTGGCGGCTCATTGCGAGAAGTGGAATCTGACATGCTGGGTGTTCCTGACGAGGCAAAATGAAAGCAGACACTCCTATTATACTAGCAAGAATACATGAAGATAGGAAATGCGATAAATAGTTTTCGATTGACTTTGGCAAGTAAGTCCGCGCCTCAATCGGAACAATACGCGCTGGGGCGCTGTTGGAATGAGGAGAACAGCGCGCTTCGGCGCGGAAAAGAGATATTTGTCCTATGCCCAGTTCCGGCGCGCGGCCGTCCACATTGCTGCTCGGCGCCCTCACGGCGATGACCGCGCTCTCCATCGATATGAGCCTTCCGGCGCTCCCCCAGCTGCGCCTTTTATTTCACGCGAGCGCCGCACAGGCGCAGCTGACGCTGACTCTGTTTCTGATTGGGTATGCGGTCAGTCAAATCATCTGCGGCCCATTGTCCGACGCACGTGGCCGTAAGCCCGTGCTGCTTTGGGGAATCGCTTTGTTTACATTGGGAGGGATTGGTTGTGCGCTCAGTCCGTCGCTGGCGATCCTGAATGCGTTTCGATTACTGCAGGGATTGGGGGCGGGCGTCGGACCGGTGCTGTCACGCGCCCTGGTGCGCGACACCTACGAGCGCAGCGAGGCGACCGTCGTTTTTTCGCACATCACCCAGGTAATGATCGTCGCGCCGATTGTCGCGCCGACTTTAGGCGGCGTCCTGCTGACCCACGCCGGCTGGCCGGCGATCTTTGCTCTGCTGGCGACGGCGGGCGCGGCGCTCTGGTTTGCGGTCCGGCGCGGCATCGCCGAGCCCGATCATGCGGGGCTGACAGCGCTCACTCCCGCCGAGCTGTTGTCACGCTACAAATTGTTCTTCTCGAATCCCATTTGTGTCGCGAATATGCTGATCTTCTGCTTTGCCTACGCGGGCCTCTTCGCCTACGTTGCTGGGTCGCCATTCGTCTTAATGGAGGTGTTTGGGATTCCGAAAGGCCAGTTCGGCGTTTACTTCGCCGTCACGGCTGTTGCGCTGCTCGTCGGCGCGACGCTCAATAAGTCGCTTGTGCGTCGCAACATCCCGAACGCTTCTCTGCTGCGTCTGGGCGTCGGCGTCGTCGTCAGTTCGGGAGTGCTGCTCTTTTTTGCGTCATGGCTTCACGTTGGCGGCGTCGCGGGCGTGATCGTTCCGATGATGGGATATCTGTTCGGCATCGGCATTGCGGGGCCTCATGCGATGGCCGCGGCCATGGAGCCGTATCCGCAGATGGCGGGAGTCACTTCATCGCTGATCGGCTCGCTCCAGACCGCCGGCGGCGGACTTGCCGGCGCGCTAGTCGCGGCCTTCTACACCCACACTACGGTTTCTTTGGGTGTTGTCGTCTTGGTCGCCGTGATCGGGATGCTGCTGTCATTTGCATGGACGGCGTCGCATGCTCGTAAGAGAGTAGAAGTAGTCGCGTAGCTCCCGATCTTTAACAGAACTTCTCCCCTAAACGATAAGGACATCATGGAAGACATTGTACACATTGACGGATCGCATGGTGAGGGTGGGGGCCAGATCCTGCGCACAAGCCTTTCGCTGGCGGCGATTACAGGACGCTCCGTGGAGTTTGAGAACATCCGGGCGGGCCGCTCAAAGCCTGGGCTGAAGGCGCAGCATCTGGCCGCCGTGCGCGCGGCGGCGAAGATTTGCGGCGCGGGAATGTCCGGCGCGGAAGTCGGGTCGCAGCGCCTTGGATTTTATCCGGGGACGCCAACACGTCCCGGCAAGTATCGATTTGACATCGGTACGGCGGGCGCCTCCACGCTGGTGATGCAGACGGTGCTGATCCCGCTGGCGCTCGCGGGCGCCCCATCCGAGGTCGTCGTGACGGGCGGCACGCACGTCCCCTTCGCGCCGGTCTATGAGTATCTGGCGCACGTCTATCGTGAGACGCTGTCGGACCATGGCGTTGTCGCGACATTCACCTCTCCCGCCGCCGGGTTCTTTCCGCGCGGCGGCGGAGAGATTCACGCACGGATCGCTCCATCGGTTCTCCAGGCCCCAATAGATCGAGTCGAGCGCGGGGCTCTGACGGGCGTTACGGCGTACATTGTCACCGCAAACCTCTCCGCGGCCGTTGCGAATCGCGGCGAAACGGCGGTGATCGAGGGGCTGCGTGGTGTGGCGCAACCCACGGTCATCATGCGGGCAGCGCCGTCGCCGGGCCCGGGCGCGTCCATCATCCTCATTGCACACAGCGAGAACGCACTCGCCGGCTTCTCCGCGATCGGCGAGCGCGGCATGCCAATGGAGACCCTCGCGGCGAACGCCTGCGCGGACCTGCGCGCCTGGCTTGCCAGCGGCGCCGCCTGCGACGAATACCTCGCCGACCAGCTTGTGCTGCCCGCCTCGCTGATTCCCGAGACAAGTCGCTGGAGCGTCTCTTCGGTGACGGATCATTTGCGGACGGTGCTGCATATCGTCGGGCAGTTTGTGGATGTGGAGACGTCATTGGAGGAGAAGTCGGACGGGACGGGGGTGGTGACGATGCGGGGAGCGAAGCGTTAAGTTCGAGCCCTCACCCCCCGACCCCCTCTCCCAATTCTGGGAGAGGGGGAATCGGAGTAAGATTTGGATTTTGTTCTTAAGATCTTAAACTCAAAAACTCTTGCTCCCCTTCTCCCAGAATTGGGAGAAGGGGATGAGGGCGTCCTCCTACGCCGCCGGCCGTTTCCGCACCGCATACACCGTGCCCAGCACAATGATCGCGCCCATACCGGCCCAGAAGGCCACGTCCGGCAGCGCCAATCCCCAATGCTGGTGATAAACCGTTTCGCCGAAGACGTCGATGGCTTCAGACATCAGGCGGACGCCGGCCCAGCCGACGAGGGCGTAGGCGGCGTGGTCGAGGGCAGGGTAGCGCTCCAGCAGCTTGAGGAAAAATCCAGAGACGAAACGGAGGGCGACGATGCCGATGCCGACGCCGACGTAGATGACCCAGAGCTTATCCGTCATCGCGACGGCGACCAGGATGGAATCGATTGCGAAGGCGGCGTCCGTCAGGGCAAGCGCAATGACGACATTACGAAACGCCGCCTTGCCCATCTCTACCGTCGTAGGCTCCTGCGGCAGTTCGGACGTCTCGTGTTTCCTGGCTTTCAGGAAGTGCGCGGCGCAAAGATACAGCAGGTAAAGCGCGCCGGCGCCGCGCAGATACCACAGGTGAATAATCGTCTTGGCGACCAGCAGGCCCGCTGCGCGCATGACGAAGGACAACGCGACGCCGATGGTGAGGGCGCGTGACTGCGCCTTTTTATCCGTTAGCCGCTTGGCGATAATCGCCAGCACCAGTGCGTTGTCCGCCGAGAGCAGCGCTTCCAGCAGCACCAGCATCCCAATCGTCGCCAAAATTTCAAGTGTCAAATTCTTCGCCTTTCGAAACTCACAGTTACCGCGCGGGTGGGGCGCCGCACAAAAAAAGACCCTCGGTCGGACATTCACGACAGACGTGAATGCGCGACCGAAGGTCTCGCTGTTTCATCGATGGCCCGGGAGCTTACGCTCCGTCTTGACGACCCATCAATCCACAATTGTTTGGGATGGCTACTCCCCTTCGCGTCGATTCTACCCGAAGAAGGCCGATTCCAACCGATTTCTTCGGGATTGTTTTGTCCTGCGCCACTGGAGAATTGCGCGAGGGGCGGAGAAATCGGGTATTATCAATACGAATATATATTGACGACGCGTCTGCTAGGGGAGCCGCCCTTGCGCAATTTTGCGCGGGCTGCTGAGAGGGCCACATGGCCGACCCTATCAACCTGATCCGGTTCGTACCGGCGTAGGGAAGTGGACCGCCTCGGCCGGCGTGTCCGGCCCTGCGGAAATTACGCCACCTCCCTTTGCGGAAGGTGGCTTTTGTTTTGCCACACTTTTTTGACGCGTCCTGAAAAAGGACACAAATTATGAAACTCCACACCATGAATCGTCGAGGCTTTACCTTGATAGAGCTCCTCGTCGTGATAGCCATTATAGCGATTCTCGCCGCAATCCTATTCCCCGTCTTCGCCCAGGCGCGGGAAAAGGCGCGCGAAGTTACCTGCGCCTCCAACATGCGTCAGATCGGCCTCTGCGTGCGCATGTATGTTCAGGACAATGATGAGACGATGCCAATTTTCTATGCTTACAGTACTAACCCTCCCTCTGGAATTGATGGACACAAGGGCGTTGAAGTGGAGCTTTTGCCTTATTCCAAGAATAAGGACATCTTCAAATGCCCTGATGACGTGGGCAGCCCATACATGGCTTCTAATCCTGCTTCGGCCAATGGCTGTCAGGATTATGGCGACAAAAGCCGCTCTTACCATGCATGCTACGGCACATCATATCGGTTTACGAGTGATACGTACTCGATTGTCGCTGGAGAATCATTGCAAAACGATGATACTACACAGTATACGACGACACAACTCGTGACGGATTCGATGTTTGATGTTCCCGCTCAGACACGGATTATGCGCGACGAAATGTTCCCCTGGTTCTCCGATCAAAGTGATCCTGGTGGAACTGTTTACAAGTACGCTGGAAATACGCCAAGCTATTTCGCGCAGTGGCACCCACGTGGTGGGTCGATGGTCTTTGCCGACGGGCACGCGAAGTTTATTGCTTCTCAAGCGCAGTTTAATGCAACAGCAGTGACTCTTGATGGTAAGACATTTAACGATGATTGTGGCAGTGGTCCGACCTGCTGGTCTGGACATGACTAAACATCAAGCGACTATTCTCGCCAATGGCCCGTTTGTCGATGATGGCCGCCTTCGCGCACGGGTGGCGCAGGGCGGCTCGCTGATCGGGGTTGATGGCGGCGCGGTGCGTTTGCTGGCTTTGGGGCTGACGCCGCAATGGGTGACGGGGGATGGCGATTCGGTGACGGCCGCGCAGCGGGCGGCGCTGGAGGCGGCGGGGGCGCAGTTTGTCGAGACACTGGATCAATACCGGGTGGATCTGGACAAGGCGCTGAGCTTTGCGATCAATGAAGTGGGCGCGCGGGATGTGGCCGTGTTTGGCGCGAGCGAAGGACGGCTGGACCATACCGTGGCGGCGATGATTGCCGTGCTGAAGCATGGGCGGCGGGCGGCGCTCCAGATAGTGGACGCGCATGGAACGGCGCAGCCGGTTTTTGGGCAATTGACGCTGTCCGGGAGCGATCTCAACGGGCGAATCGTCTCGCTGATTGCATTGGGGACCGTGGAGGATGTCTGGTTCGAAGGCGTCCGATGGCCCTTGATGGGCGAAACGATCGGTGTGGGCGAACGGGATGCGACGTCGAATGAGATCGTTGCGGATACGATCCGCGTTCGGGCCGGAGCGGGGGACTTGTTGATTTATCTCCACCATCGTTCAGAGAGACGCGCGGAATGAGCAATCCCGTGCATTTCGCGCCGCTCGATTACGCGCTGATCGCGATCTACTTCGCCTTTTTGGTCGTCATCGGGGTGTTCACGGCGCGACGGAAGGTGACGGGCGAAAAGAGCGAGGACTTCATGCTCGCCGGCCGGAGCCTGACCCTGCCGGCGTTTGTCGCATCACTGGTCGCCACCTGGTATGGGGGCATCTTAGGGGTGGGGCAGTTCGCCTATGAATCCGGCGTCGCCACCTGGACCGTGTTTGGCCTGCCATACTACCTCTTCGCCATCGTCTATGCGCTGTTCCTCGCGGGCAAAGTGCGCGGCGTGGCGCGGCTGACGATCCCCGATACGCTTCAAGCGGCGCACAGTCGCCCGGTCGCTCTGCTCGGCTCTCTGTTTCTGTTTTGTTTGGTGACCCCCGCCCCCTACACGCTCATGCTGGGGACGATGCTGCATGACATGTTCGGCTGGCCGCTGCTGCTGGCGCTCGTTCTGGGAACCGTGCTGTCTGTCGCGTTTGTCGTCACCGGCGGCTTCAATACGGATGTCCGCACCAATATCTTCCAATTTTTTCTGATGTTCACGGCATTTGCCATGATTCTCGGCTTTGCAATTGTGAAGCATGGGGGTATCGGCGCGATGTTCGCGCACTTGCCGCACGACCTGCAAAAGCCGAGCGGGGGGCTGGCGTGGCCGCTGATCGTCGTCTGGTACTTCATCGCGATGTGGACGCTGGTCGATCCGGGCTTCCACCAGCGCTGCTCGGCGGCGTCCAGCCCGCGCATCGCGCGTAACGGGATTTTGATCTCCGTGCTCTGCTGGGCGCTGTTCGATTTCATGACCATCACCACTGGTCTCTACGCCCGCGTGCTGCTGCCGAATTTGACGCCGACGGTGGAGGCCTATCCCGCGCTCTCCCAGCTCCTCCTGCCGGCCGGCGCGAAGGGCTACTTCTGGGTGGGCATGCTGGCGACCGTCATGAGCACGGTGATCTCCTATACGCTGATCGCCGCGATCACCATGGGCCGCGATCTCGTCTGGCGCTTCTCGCCCCGGCACGCCGAGGGACGAGATGTCTTCTGGACACGGATCGGCGTCGTCCTCTCCTCCGCGATCGCGATCTTCGCCGCTTACAAACTCCCCTCCGTGGTCGGCCTCTGGTACGCCATCGGCACGGCGTTCATTCCCGGCCTGCTCCTGCCCCTGCTTACCGCCTACAGCCCGCGCGTCCGCGTGGCCCCGGTCTATACGTTTGTCGCCATGCTGCTGGGGACCGGCCTGCCGCTTGTCTGGATGGCCCTGGGATATCAGGCAGGCGGCCTGGATGAAGAGCACTATCCCCAGCATATCGAACCGATCTATCTGGGGCTGGGAGCTTCTGTTTTGGTTTGGGCCATGGGATATATTGCCAGCCGTCGCATGAAGTCCGACGCGCCGGCTGCGGTATAATGGCGTCAGTTTCATTGCGCCAGGAGCCGTCTCATGCCGTATCTTGCCGGTATCGTTCTTTACCCTATCAAAGCCCTTGACCCCATTCGGGTCCGCACGGCGCGTATTATCGCCAGCGGCGCGCTGGAGCATGACCGCGAACTGGCGATTGTGGACGCCGAGGGGCGCCTGATCAATGGTAAGCGCAATACGCTCATCCATCATCTCTGCACCGGCGTGAACTGGGACGAGGGCGTGGTTTACCTGGACACTCGCGATGGCGGCAGCGGCGCCCAGTTTCACTTAGACCGTGAGCGTTGCGCGCTGGAGGCTTGGCTGAGTGATTACTTCGCCCAGCCTGTGACTTTGAAGCGCAGCACGGAAGGCGGCTTCCCCGACGACCCCAAGAACCCCGGCCCCACGATCATCGGCCGCTCCAGCATCGAGACCGTGGCCTCCTGGTACGACGGCGTTCCCTACGCCGAAATCCAAACCCGCTTTCGCGCCAATTTAGAGATCGGCGATTCTGAACCGTTCTGGGAGGATCGTCTGTTCGGCGCTCTCGACGAAAATGTGCGCTTTTCCATCGGCGATGTGCAGTTCGGGGGAACCAACCCCTGCCAGCGCTGTATCGTGCCGACGCGCAATACAAAGACCGGTGAGCCGACTGACAATTTCGCGGAAATCTTTCGCGCACGCCGCGAAGCGACGCTGCCGGACTGGGCGAATCGCGAACGCTTCAATCATTTTTACCGATTAGCCGTCAATACCCGTTTAGCTCCCTCGGAGTTGGGTAAGATGCTCCGGGTGGGAGACGAAGTACGCTTGTAAAGTCCTCGCAGCAGTCCGCGTAGTACGGTGAGCAAGGCTGGCGCCGGCGGTGTGAAGACCGACAGGATCGGACACGAATCCACCCTCGTGACGCACCGACCCAAGGAGGTCCTCATGAAACGCCAATCCTCGCGCGTACTGTCTACGCTCGCCGTCCTGGGGAGCCTTTGCCTCGCCGCTGAAGCCCACGGGGCCACACTCGTCTTCGGTTTCGACGGGAAAACCGTCGGCGATACCGTTCCCTTCACTTTGACCGACGGCGGACTTTCCGCAACCTTTACCGGGACCGGCAACGCCGTCTCGTCCGGATTTTTCTTCGGCGATCCCCATCAGGTGCTGCTCGGCGCGACCGATCCGCTGGACATCACCTTCAGTGCGCCGATCGACAATGTCTCCAGCGTCTTCTACGGCGCCCGTGGGTCCACCGTGATACTCACTGCTTACAATGGCGGCGTGTTTGTCGGGTCAGTCGACACGGTCGTTCCCGGTCTCGGCCAGGGCAACAAGCCTGTTTTGGATTTCCTGAACTTCTCCGGCTCGGCCTTTGACGAGATTACCCTGACCAACTTCGTCGCGCTCAATGATGTCTCAACCAATGTCCGCTCCGCCGTGCCGGAGCCAAGCAGTTTCGCCGCCCTTGGGTTCGGCGTGCTGGGCGTCATGGCGCTTGGTCTGCGCCGCAAACACGCCTTGACATTCTAAAACCGAAATTTCATGGAACCTTACGCGTCCGGTGGCGATTATGTGATCAAAGCCGGGCGCATTTTTGCGTCTTGATGCGAAGGAGAAATCACATGGATTTAGGATTGAATGGGAAGAAAGCCCTGGTGACGGGCTCCACGGCGGGGATTGGCTTGGCGGTAGCGCAGGGGCTGGCGCGTGAGGGCGCGTCGGTGGTCGTGAACGGCCGGACCCAGGAGCGCGTGGATCAGGCGATCGCCCAGGTGAAAGAGGTCGCGCCTAACGCCGACGTGACGGGGATCGCCGCCGATCTGAGTACGGCCGCCGGCGTCGTCGCATTGATCGAGAAACTGCCGAGCGTCGATGTGCTCGTCAATAATTTGGGTGTCTTCGAGCCGAAGCCGTTTGAAGAAATCACCGACGACGATTGGCTGGACATCTTTCAGGCCAACGTCATGAGCGGCGTCCGTCTGACCCGCCACTATCTGGCCGGCCTGCGCGAACGCAACTGGGGCCGCGTGATCTTCGTCTCCAGCGAGTCTGCGGTGCAGATCCCGGTGGAGATGATCCATTACGGCGTCACCAAGACGGCGCAGGTCGCATTGGCGCGGGGTATTGCCGAAACGCTCGTCGGCACAAATGTTACCGTCAACAGCGTCCTCGTCGGTCCGACGAAGTCCGAAGGCGTTGGCATATTCGTCTCACAGATGGCGAAGAAAGAAGGCGTCGATGACGTCGCCATGGAGAAGCAGTTCTTCGAGACCGCGCGCCCTTCGTCCCTGATCAAGCGCTTCGAAACGACGGAGGAAGTCGCCAACATGATCGTCTATCTCAGCAGCGAGCAGGCGTCGGCCACCACCGGCTCCGCCGTACGCGTTGACGGCGGCGTTACCCGCGCCATTTTATAACGTCATCCGTGTCCGAACAGCATCTCATAGACGCCCACACAAAGTGTGACTTGCGTCCAACCGGCGATGAATATTGCTATCAGCGCTGCATAGCCCAATTGGGAATGGCGCGCCTGCCAGGCGAACCAGAAGGCCGCAAAACACAGAATCTGCATGACGCTCATTTGAGAAAACGCGCTAAGCCCGGAGCTCCCAAAGGTGGTATTCACGCTGAACAGAGCGAAAGCCATGGCGAATGAGGTCGGCGCGCAGCCGGATTTCTGAGCTTCGGGAGGCGTATGGGGAACGATTGTCTGCGTCGGCGGCGGTGGCCAAATGCCGCCGCCGTGGGCGATATCCTCTAAGACCCGTGCGCATGTCAGGTTCGCTTCACGAAACCGATGATCTTTCTGTTTCTCGGCATTCTCTAATATACCGGCCAGCAAGTGCTCCGGGCCGATCCAATCGTGATGGAGCCGCCGTGATACATCATAAGCGCGATCGATGCATCTTTTGCCGCTGCTTGTCAGTTTAAGATCTTCGACCGCCGGCTTTGTTTCCGCCGCCTCTTTCGACACCAAGGCGCGAATGTTCGCTGGCGGGACGCCGATTCGCTCTAATTGCTGAGATGCTTCACTTTTTGAGTCGGCGATCAACCCAAGCATTAGATGATCCGGGCCAACGAACGGATCTCCCTCCTCGATCGCCGCCTGCTGAGCTTGGTAAATGGCGAGGCGCGCCGGTTCCGTAAATCGATCCCACATCTTCACGGTTTCTCGTCCTTTATCCGCGGCTTCCCCGCTTTGAGCGATTGTCAGACGAAATGGAGCAGCAGCGCGATCATCGCCACAGAGTGAAGTGAGGCGATTGTGATGGCCGCCATCGCCTTGGGATTGCGTCGAACCTTCCAGGCCCACGTGATCGCGTAGATATCCAGCAGCAGTATTGGAAGAGCGACGCTGGTCAATTGCATATTGCCGCGCAGCGGCCAAAGAGAGCAGATTGTGAATACTGTGCTGACAATCGCCAATCCCAGAGATGCAGTGGCGCTGTCCGGTGATAGCGACGGTCGCGGCTCTTTCTTCGGAGCCGCTTCTTCGTATTTCGGCGCTGGCGGCCAAACGCCGCCGTCATTCTCGATGTCTTCCACGACGCGCTGCAATGTCAATCCTGCATCCAGAAACCGATCGTCATTGTGCTGCTCGGCCTGCTCAAGAATTCCCGCAAGCAGATGCTCCGTGCCGATATAGTCATGCTTGAGGCGTCCTGCGATCCGGTATGCGCGATCAACCCCGCTCTTCATCTCACGTGATAGCTGGTAATCACGACCGCTGTATTCACCCATTTCCTGCCGCGCCAGGACAGCGTTCATGAGTTCTTCACGGGACGCCCCCAGACGAAGGACTATTCCGGCCGCCGCGCTGCCGGGGTCTGTGAGCAGACCAACCATCATATGGTCTAATGTCACCCTCTGCTGGCCATAGTTCGCCGCGCATGTTTGCGCGTGAAACACCGATTTCCTCGCCGCTTCCGAAAATCTCTGCCACATCGTGATTTATCCCTCGTAATCTCCGCCGCCTGCGTGTTATCTTTAACTCCAGCTCAAGATAAGTGTGTGCGTAATGGCGATAATGATCGCCACTAAGGCCAAACCGCTGTACGGTGATTTGCTCGCTCGAATTCCGTATAAGACGGCGGCGACGTTGAGCGCAATGAGGGCCAAGCGTACAAAGGGCCATGAAATGTGCAAGTAAATTACAGCAAAATGGGATAAGCTGACGCTGATGCTGATGAGGGCTAACCCGATTGCGATCACGCTGTCTTTGTAGTCTGGTTTGGGGTAATCCGCTTGCGTGGGAAGACCTTCGGTCGTTGGCGCCGGCGGCCAGACCTTGGGTGAATCCGTATCTGAAGCGCCAAGTCCTAACGCTTGCTTGATGCGCGCGGCGTCCAAGCCTATCTGCTGATAACTCTCATCTCCGCGTGTTTCGGCGCTCTCAAGAATCCCCGCGAGCAGGTGCGCGCCTTCCACTTCCGCTGCTCCATGCTCCTGCCGCAATCGGAACGCGCGGTTTAATGATTGTTTCGAAAACGGCGCGAGCTCCATCGCGCCCAGCGCCCCATTTCCTCGCGGCTGACGCTGCTTGAGTGTGTGAATCAGCGACTTGCACCGCGCGCCAATTCCCTCCAGCAGTTCTGTGGCTCCGGCGTCGGGGTTCTCCAGTAACGCTTGAAGCAAATGGTCCGGCGTCACTTCGCACTGGCCGCAAAGCGCCGCAACCTCTTGAGCCTTAAACATGACCACGCGCGAGGACTTACTCAGAATGTCCCACTCGCTCATCGCGTGTCCTCGGCTAAGATACACGCCAGAAACGGCAGGCGCAGGCCGGGCAGCGCGCGGAAGCCCACGGGCAGTACGAGGTGGGCCATACCTTCGGCGTCTACCAGGACGTCGCCGTCATAGCTGGAACGCCGGGTGCGGGGATCGCCGACGATCGTGACGCCTTTGTCACTTGTCCAGGCGACGCCTTCTTCGTGCAGAGTGCGATGAAATGCGCGGCTGAGATCGTCTTCGGGGACGATGGCGGCCAGTTCCAGATCCTGGGGCGTGGGCTGGTAGATCTGCTGCTCCGTGGGATCGATCAGGCGTGTGGCGATATGAAAATCGAGGTGATGATAGATCGTGATCATAAGTGTTCTCTTTGACTGCGGCGTTGCAACGAAAGGGTGGCGCGGGCGTGGCGCAAATGGGTATGATTGATAGTATTATGTTGTACCTCGGATGCCCGATTTGGAGTTCAAAAGATTGGCTGGGAAATTTTCTTCCGGCGTCCGCAGGGCGGGAGATGCTCGCCGCGTACAGTCAGCGCCTGCCGATGGTGGAGGGCAACACGACCTTCTACGGTATGCCGTCCCTGGAAACTGTGGCCCGCTGGCGGGACGACGCGCCGCCGGGGTTTCGTTTCTGTCTGAAGTTCCCTCGCACGATCAGTCATGATAAAGCCCTGGTCGGCTGTGAGACCGATCTGGAGCACTGGATCGAACGTCTGCGCCTGCTGGAGGACCGCGCGGGCCCCAGCTTTTTGCAGCTGTCCCGAGAGTTCGGTCCGGACCGCCTGCCGGTCCTGCGCCGATTCTTAGAATCGCTGCCCCCCGACATGCGCTTCGCGGTGGAGCCGCGCCACGCGGGCTGGTTCACGGCGCGCAACGAAGACGCTTTGAACGGCATGCTCGCCGGAATGGACATCGCCCGGGTGCTCTACGATGTGCGGCCATTGAACGCGGCCGACACATCCGATCCGGAAGTCCGTGAAGCGCTGCGGAAAAAGCCGCAGGTCCCCGTGCGTATGGATCGTGTGGGCTCCTACGTGCAGGTCCGGTTCATCTCGCATCCCGATGTCCCCACGAACGACCAATGGCTCGCGGAATGGGCGCCGCGCGTCGCCCAGTGGCTCGCGGACGGCGCGGACGTCTTCTTCTGCATGCACAGCATCTACGATCTCGAAATGCCCGTCCTCTGCCGCCGCTTTCACGACCATCTTGTCGCCGCCGGGGGCCCGCTGGAGCCGATGGCGCCCTGGGAGGAAGAAGTCGACATCACGCAGCTAAGTTTGTTTTAAGGACGACGGGCTCAATGTACGGTATAAGTTCAATAACATCGCCGTGATTGCGGCGCTCGGGGAAGATACCGAGAGAAGAGGGGATGACTATGGCGTCGAAACCGTTTCTGGAGCTTGAGCTGCATCTGACGAATGGAAACACGCACCGGTTCGTGCAGAACGATCCGGAGCAGGCGCGCGACCTGCTCCAGCACATTCATCTTAATATCTTCACGCAGCCCACGGTAATTATCTACGGACAGGATCGGGTCGCCGCGTACCCCGGAAATAAAATTACTGGGATCACCGTGCGGATGGATTCAATCCCGGAGTCGCTGCTGCAGCTCAACCCAAACGCCACCAGCATTCGGGAAATCACCGAGGATGATTACCGGGCAAAGCTTCTGGATGCGCCTAAGTGCGTACAGGCGAAGCCGTTCTTGATGCTGAATGAAGTGGAGATGTGCTGCGGCCACAGATTCTGGCTGGAGGTCGATATCGTCACCGAGGTCGGGAGCGTGCAGGAGCGAAAGATCCTCTACAACGCCTTCAGCTGGCCGAGCGCCGTGTGCCAAAATCTCGACGGCAGCGTCACCATCTGGAACCGCGCGCAGATGGTCAGCTGCTCGTTCGCGCCCAAACCCGACGTGCCGATGGGCGGGTGGTCGGCGGAGTTGGTGGGGTAGTAAGGGTAACAGCGAGTAACCGAGCCTGAATGAAGGCTGGCGGTTGAAACCGCGCCTTCGAGAGCGCAGAAGCCCACCTGCGCGGGCTACATAGTCGCAATCGATATTGCCTAACAAAAACGTCTTATTCGGCAGTATCGTCAAGGAATATGTAGTCCCCGCAGGGGGACTTCTGCGCTCTTGCAGACGCGGTTTCAACCGCCAGCTTCTGAACGCGTTCGTATTTGCTTCGTCGCTCTTACTTCGCC
>NZ_JBDSQY010000176.1:0-36562 GCF_039929585.1 Capsulimonas sp. | reverse complement strand
GGCGTCGGTACGGGTGGGGGTGGGATCGTCGGCGTCGGTGCGGGAGCGGCAGGACGCGCCTTGTCTGCGATGGCCGCCGCGCGAATATCATCGGCGTCTTGGATCGTTGTCTTAGTCGTCATTTCATTTTCCTTTGATTGTATTGCGTTAATTGCTATTACTACCGGTGTTTTATATTCGTCAAACGACTGCGCGAAATTTTCCGGGTGCTTGAACCCTCGTGAGATGGTGACCCGCCTAAACCGGGGCGGAAATGACCAATTTTTCCATGGCCGCCCGCCTGCTACCGCCGAATAAATCGCGAAATCGACAGGACTACGGCAGGGTTCGCAGTGGACATGAGCCACTGTATCCGCACCCCTATAGACCTCGCGCAATGGTAATCCCAAAGCCCTGCTCAATTCTCGATTGAACGATCTATACAACCGCTGTCTGATCAGTTTCAAGGATGGGAGCACGCCTCCGTCCATGGCTCTCAGGATTGCCACGAGATGCAAATGGGTGTGTTGTCCACGATCCTCATGGACCGCCTCGAAAAATTCCAGATCGACCCCAGGCCATGCCTCGATACGGCGACCACCCCAGCGCCTTCCCCCTTTCCGAGGTCTCCGAAGATCGCTTACAGCAAGGTTACGGCAACGTTTCATCAAGGTCGCGGCCATTCCCGCCGGAACATTACCACTCCTAGCCGTGATCGTGATTGCCGCCCAAGTCTCTGTTGGTTTGGACCCGGCTAACCGTCGCCGAACCGCCTCCACAGATCGCAGAGATTGCTTGTACCCGCATGATTGACAGCGGGGCGAACAACACGGGACCAGGATTGCCTCGCCGGTGTCTCGACAGACCCGAAAACGAGGAGCCGGGCAAACATTTCTGTTATCGGTAAGTCTTTCTGAGACAAGTAAGCGCCGGGTACGCTCCGATTGAACGACGCCCGGAAAATCTGGTATTATAACCACGGATGGCAAATCCTTCTCCTGGCCGGGGCGGTGCGTTCAACACCCCCCGGCCCCTCCAGCCTATCCAACAAATTTCCAAAAGACCGATTTCCAAGCCCAAACGCTTTTGCATTTTGGGATCGTTACGAATGTATGTGCAGGCGCATCGGCACAAAGGCCATCGTGACCCTCCGTACTTTGCATGCGCCCATGAATTTTGAACAAAATCTCCGTCGCCAGTGCAAGACGCTGAACCGCCTCAGACCGCTCCACACGGGCTTCAGACGGCTCCAACGTGAGCGGTATCGGCTTCCTTGCCATCGCGCGCCTCCAATGCCTCGACAATGACCCGACGCAGATACGATGACCGACTTCGATCAACCGCACGGGCGGCGTCATCCATTCTCTCGATCAGCTTTGCGGGAACCTGGATCGTCAGTGAACGAACGTCCGGTCCCAGCGTAGATACCTTCATAATTTCCTCCGTTCTGCCTGCTTTCCTAAGTATAACGATATAATTTAACAACGTCTACGCAGGCATTTTACATTTGTCAAACACCAGAATAACTCTAGCATCTTAGTAGACATCTGTTGACAAGAGCGGCAATACCTGTTATACTCTAATTGCAATGGAGGGCTTAGATGGAAGAAGTTTATGAGGTCGTCAGCGTTCGGAGATACACGATAATTGGTCATGTTTGCCCGGTTTGTAGATCGACGTTCACCGCGCCGAAGGTAGCGCGGTATTGCAGTTCTGAGTGTCGCCAGCGCGCGGCATGGGCGCGGGGCGGGGAAGCCTTCAACAAGGCGCGCAGGGAGCGCAGGACGGCAGGGAAGGGGATTGCAAACGATGGCTCGAATTAAGAAATCCGCCCCCGGTCCTACGCGGTATGCGACCTATTCCCGAGCTTCCACGGATGACCAACGCGACCGCGAGTATTCTTCCTGCACGGTGCAGGATGAGACCTGCAAGCAATATGTCTCACGGGTCGGCGGCGTATTCGTCGGCTCTTTCGTTGACGATGGATACTCTGGCACAACGGTAAAGCGGCCTGGTTTTCAATCCCTGCTGGAGATGGCGAAGCGTGGTGAAATCGACTGCGTAGTTTGTACGTTTCTCAGTCGTCTCGGGCGCGGCGATGCTTCCGTGGTCGCTGAATTTTTGCTAAAAGAGGCCGGTGTTACCGTCGCATACGCCGCCGAGACCTTCGGTGAGGGGCTGAACGGATACTTATCCAAGTCCGCACAACGTCTTGGGGATGGCCTGTTCGTTGAAAACATCCGGCAATACACCAAATCCAAAATGGAGGCGATGGTTGCGAACGGCTACGTCACGGGCCAGATACCGCCGTTGGGATACACGAAGGTTCTCGTAAACGAACAATCGCATGGCAAGCGGCCACCGTCACGTCTCGTAATCGACCCGGAGACCGCGCCCATCGTCCTGAGCGCGTTCCAGATGCGCGCCGAAGGTTCCAGCGTACCAACGATTGCTTCATACTTGGCTCAAATGACGGGGCGATCATGGAGTACGCAAACGACGATCAACTTTTTGAGAAACGAGGGGTTTATCGGCGTCCAAGTCTTCGGCGCATGGCGAAACGAACAAGCCCATGAAGCGATCATCGGTCCTGGATTATGGCAAGCCGTTCAAACCCGTGAGGCGTCCAAGATTCGCGTACCGCGATCTGACGCATCTCCGGCCCGGTCGGTTCAATTCCCCCTGCGCGGGATGGTGCGTTGTGGGAATTGCGGATGCGCCATGACGCCGGGGAGCCACCACGGACGAAACAGCACCGTCGCATATTACGAATGTGTATCGCACACCAAAGGCCACCGGGGATGTCCGATACGGCGGGTGAACGCCGATGCCCTACACGCCGCCCTAGCGCGTGAAATCGACCGCGCGGCAAAGTCTCCGACCCGAACCGCCGAACTGATCCGGGAAGCGACGAAGGCGATTAGAACCGATGAGAAACTGACCTCGGACGTGGTGGCGATTGGGAAGCGACTGAAGGCAATCGAGAAGGAAAGCGGCCATCTCGTTTCAGCGCTCGGGAAGGGCGGCGCAGGGCTTACGCCTGTACTGAAGCGCATCGCGGCGCTGGAGGCTTCCAGAGAGGCGCTGGAGGCCGAACGGGGGCGTCTGGAAGCCGAGGCGCTTCAACTGCGGATAGCGCGCCCGGATGCAGAGGCGGCGATGAAGCTGTGGGCTAAGTTCTCGGAACTGTGGAAGACAGCGACCGACGCAGAAAAAAATGAACTCCTGCCGCTTCTTGTGGAAGAGGTGGAGTTCATCTCTGACCAAACCGCGAGGTTCAGTTTAGCGTTTTCTATCGACCGTCCCATCTCAAATGTGTGGGTAAGGTCAAGCATGGGAGCGGGGGTTGGACTTGAACCAACGACCTTCGGGTTATGAGCCCGACGAGCTACCGGACTGCTCCACCCCGCGTCATTTGCGTTTACGATTAGGAGTATACCCGCCCCCTCCATGAATGTCAAGGGGGCGGAGCAATGGTTCTCAATGGATATTATCGAGTGATGGTAATTGCTGTTTGGTGAAGGTCTCCGCCGGCGCTGTAGACCACGGAGGCGGTGAAGGAGTCGGCTTCGCCGATCGCCGCAAGCGCCTGATCGAAGTCTTTTTTGTTCTTGACGACGGTCTTACCCAGGCGCTGGATCACCGTGCCGACGAGCGGCATGCCGGCGGCGTAGGATGCGGCTTCGGCGGGGCTGTTAGGCTCCACGGAAACGACGGTCACTCCCTGGATACTTGTGGGAATGCTCATCTCCTGACGGTCGTGCGGCGTGATGTCGCGGATGCCCAGGCCGAGCTTGGAGCGGGTGGGGTTGGTGACATCGGAGGGTCCGGGGTCTTCGCCGGGAACGGGAGGCGCCGTGATCAGTGTGACGCTGGTCGCGAACGGGGTTCCGCTGCGGACATAGGCGACTTTTACCGACTTCCCAGGTTCTGTGTCGGCGATGGCCTGACGGAGGCTGACTTCGCCCGTCACGGGCTCGCCGTTGAAGTAGGTGATGATGTCGGCGGCCTGAATGCCGGCTTTGCCGGCGGGGCTGTCCACACGCACGTCGCGGACAAATGCGCCGGCTGGCTGGCTGAACTCCTGCTGGAGCGCAGGGGTCAGATCGTCCGGGGCGATTCCAAGATAGCCGCGCGTCACTTTTCCCTTGGTGATCAGGGCGTTCATAATCGACTGCGCGGTCACGCTGGGGATCGCAAAGCCGACGCCGGAGCTGGCTTCTACCGGCGACTCGATCGCGACATTGATCCCAATCACTTTGCCGTCGATGTTGAAAAGAGGCCCGCCCGAGTTTCCGGGATTGATCGCGGCGTCCGTTTGCAGCAGGTCGGGATAGTAACGGCCTGAACCGGCGGTTTCGCCGGGAATGCGCTGGTGACGTCCGAGGGCGCTAATGACGCCGACGGTCATGGTATTTTCCAGGTTAAACGGGCTGCCGACAGCGATTGCCCATTGCCCCGGCACGACTTTGCTCGAATCCGCGAACTGGGCGGCCGGCAGCTTTGCGCTGCCGGGATCGATCTTAACCACGGCGAGGTCACTGCGATAATCGGGATAGACCTTGCCCTTGAACTGGCGTCCGTCGGAAAGGGTGACCGTCACAATACCGTTCGCGGCGCCGTCCACGACATGGTCGTTGGTAAGAATATAGCCGTCCGAGCTTACGATCACTCCCGATCCGGTGGCTTCCGAGCGCCGCTGGGTACGCGGCGTGGGAGCTTTGATGCTCGGGGCGTCCGCGGAGGGCGGGGCAGGGGCCACATCGCCTTTCAAGGGAGTTCCCGGCTTCGGCTTCGCCGGCGCCTTGGGAGGAGTTCCGTTTTTCGGAGCGTCTTTGGTCGGCGGCTTTACGGGAGTTTCCGGCTGGTCCGGAGCGTCTGGACCGTCTCCTGGCGTCTGATCCGGCGCCAATCCGAAGTCGGAGGCGTCGACATTGCGGAATCGCTCGACTTTGATATTGACGACGCTAGGCTCGACCGTTTTGGCGATCTTGGCGAAAGCATCCTGCATATCAAGCAGCAGTGATTTCTGTTCCGGCGAAGTCGGGGGAGGCGGCAGCACCCCGCTGGATTTGGCGGGCGCCGCCAGTAATGGGACAGCGGGCGCGGACAGTGTCAACATGAGGGCGCTCGCAGCGAGCATATTCCCTTTGCGTCGTGGGCGGCTGACGAAAATCATTCACATCTCCTTGATGCAATTATTGCGATGGATGCTGAATCGAAATTATACCCGCCTTGCGCATGCGGCGGACGCTGAGATGGAAAAAGCCCCGGCGCGATGATGCGCCGGGGCTTGATCGATAAGATCACCGATGTATGGGAAAGCCAAGCTGAGGGCCATTAAAGCTGGTCAGCTCCTGGCTGGCAAACGTTCCATAACTTTGGTTCCGAGGCGTCATAAAATCGTAACCGCTTTGGACATCACTATGCCGGCTGCTGGAAGCGTATCGTGATGTGTCTGTCATAGGCATGCCGGCGAAGGCAAAGAGGCTGAAGTTGTTGCCTTCGTATGCTCCGAACATGGGGGGCAGTTCCTGGTGGCGTGATCTGGCGACATTGAAGCCCGAGTTCTTTTCCGCCTGATTCGAGTACGTCAGCGCCAGCGTGCCGGCGCCGAACGGGGCCGCAACGGCGAGTACGCTGATACAAGACAGCGCCATTGCTGTCGCGATGCGCTTGGCCCGCTGCGGCCTTACGGAAAATGACAAGCACAGATTGATCTGAGAGATCGCTTCTTCCGTGGCGATGCGCTTTCGGATTTCATACTCCAGCGCTCCGGCCGGCTGCGGGCGGGAAACCGCCCGCAGCAATGCTTTAACTTCCTGAATAACGCGATATTCATCACGGCAGCCGGCGCATCGGTCCATATGCTGAGCGACTTCCAGCATTTGAACCCCGGTCAGGCGGCCATCAGAATAGGGAGTTAACAGTTCTCGTGTTCTGCGGCAATTCACAGGTGGAACACTCCTCGTCGATCAGCGTTGAAAGATAGAAAGTCCGTCAATTCGCCTCCGCCAGCTTGCGCTCCATCTGAAACTGCGAGATCTTCTGCCGCAGCAATTTGCGGCCTCGATGCAGCCGCGAACGAACGGTGCCGAGCGAACAGCGCATCGCGGCGCTGACCTCTTCGTAAGACATGCCTTCGATGTCCGCGAGAACCACCGTCATGCGGAAATCCGCCGGAAGGCTGTTCAGGGCGCGCTGGATATGTTCGTCCAGCTCGTCAGACATCACCATACGCTCCGGGTTCGACGCTGCATCTGGAATTTCCAGAAAGACATCGTCCGAACGTCCGCCCATATCGAGCGGCTGATCCAGAGATTGCAGACGCGCCTTCGGTTTGCGGCGAAGGTCGTCCACAAACAGGTTCGACATGATCTTATAGAGCCAGTTGTCGAATGGCCAATCCCGGCGATAATTTCCGAAGAATCGGAAAGCGCGCACGAAAGCTTCCTGGGTCAGGTCCTCCGCATCCGCGTGGTTTCCGGTCATGCGATAGGCGATATTATATGCGTGTTTATGATAGCGCTGAACAAGGCGGTCGAATTCATGTCGGCGTTCGACCTGCCCCTGGGCGGCGCCGGCGAGACTCTGCGGTGTCGCTGCGGCGTCGATCATTTCTGCCATTGGTGTGCGTCCTCTCTCCCCAATACGAACCAGACGGAAATGAAGTTCCCGGTTCGTGTATATTTCGGGTTTTGTCGACAATTATAAAACCCGCCCCGCATCCTATTGGTTCCGTTACATCTCCAATATACTTCGAAAATGTGAAGAAAAAATGAAAATCGCCGCGCGGGGATGCGGCCTGAAGATTTATTCCATGTTTTGCGCCCCGATTGACAGCGTTTCGAAATCAATGGTATAATACGCCGTTGTCAAGAATTGTTGTCGACTTTAGAAGAACGTTATTGCAGAGGGGGGATTGTGTTTGACGCAGGTTCAGGTGCGGCCTAATGAGTCGCTCGACAGCGCGCTGAAGCGCTTCAAGAAGCAAATTCAGCAGACTGGTATTCTCAAGGAGGCTCGTGAGCACGAGCATTACGAGAAGCCCAGCGACAAGAAGCGCAAGGCGGAAGCCGCTGCGCGGCGCAAGCGTAGCAAGAACGAAGACAAAGAGAAGAACTAGCTTTTCACAGAACGGCGCGCGCACCACAAATGCGCGCGCCGTTCTTTTCCGCGAAGCTGTTCTACTCCGACCCCTGTGCTGTCATGGCAAAAGAACCCGGACATTCCTTTACATTTTCTCGTACCGGACGATCTCGTCTGTCGCTTCGCCATTCGGATGCGCCTACGCGCGTCAAATCGCGCAAGCCCGGCCGGCGCGCCCCGCAAATGAGGCCTACGCTCAACTTTGGGCGAATTGCGCTTTTCTTTATCACTCTTCTCACGCTTTCCGCACTACTTTCCCTGCACTTACTTCCCGATAAGGTCGCGCTGCGCATCGGAGATGTGAGCGATTCCGACATTCGCGCCCTGCGCACGACCAGCTATGTCGATCAGCTTTCCACCGAACAACTGCGCGAGGAGGCCGCCGCGCGCGCCGAGACCGCGTATACCTCCGTTCCTTACGCCGCTTCCGAAGCCGATCAGACCATCCAAGATATCTGCGCGCATCTGCGCCGCGAGCGGGCGCTTCCCACTCCCAGCGCTCAGCATGTCGCCGCTCTTTTGCGCCAGCAGGTTGGTGTGATGATCGCCAAGTCGGCGCAGTTGACGCCACTGCTCCAAGATACGACTGCCGGTTATCACATCGATCAGGCGGAGCGCGTGATGCGCGCGGCCGTGCACAGTGCGCTGGAGAATGAGATCCGGGACGACCATCCGGCGGACCTTACCCGTGCGCGCGATGAAGTCACGGTGAAGATTTCCGCTTCAATGCTTCCCCGATCTTATATCCCGGCTGTGACGAGTCTTGCGATGGCGGCGGTGCACTCCAACCGTGCGCGCGACGACCGGCGCACTGAGGCGGCCCGCGAGGCGGAGCGTCGGCTCGTGGCGCCGCAGGTCAATCGGATCTTTACGGGAGACCTGGTCGTGCGGCGCGGAGAAACGGTGACGGCGGCGACAATCGACAAGCTGCGCGCGCTTGGCCTGCAAAACCCTCGGCTCGATCCTGTGATGATCGCCAGTGTTTCACTGCTCGTGGCGATGCTTCTCTGTCTTGTCTGCCTCTATCTCGCGCGTTACTATCCCCGAGTGTACGCATCAACGAAAATCTTGGTTCTGCTGAGCGTACTGGTTACTCTTTGCATTCTCGGCCTGAAACTGGGAGATACGGTCCTTGGCGTGCGTCTTTCCGGATCGCAGTACGGCTATGTCGGAATGCTATGCGTCGCCGCGACGGGAATGCTGATCTCCGCACTGGTCAATCCACGTCTTGCGCTGCTCATTACTGCGCTGCTCGCCGCGCAGTCCGGGTTTATTTTGGGCGACGATCTGCGCTTCTGTATCATGACGCTGCTGTCCACGCTGGTGGGCATCTACGCCGTCTCCGATATCCGCACCCGCAGCGACGTCGTTCGCGCCGCCGCCGCCCTGAGCCTGGTCAACGTGGCGCTGGCGCTCGTCGTCGGCAAGATTGAGAACGATTCCTGGGTGGATATCCAGCGCGCCGCGCTCTGGGCGGTCGGCTCTGGAGTCCTGTCCGTGGCGCTGTTTTCTCTGGGCGCCGCCTTGTTTGAACGATTGTTCGGCATCACAACGCATCTGGGATTGCTGGAGCTTTCGGATCCCAATCGCCCACTACTGCAAAAGTTCTGTCAGCTGGCGCCGGGAACGTATACGCACTCGGTCATGGTGGGTAACCTGGCCGTCACGGCGTGCGAAGCGGTGGGGGCGGATGCGCTGCTTTGCCGCGTCGGCGCGTACTATCACGATCTTGGGAAGATGCGCCGGCCGGAATTCTTTATCGAGAACCAGCTCGGCGGATCCAATATTCACAACAAGCTAAACCCGTCTCTGTCGGCCCTGGTGCTGACGGCGCATGTGAAGGAAGGTCTGGAGATCGCGGAGGAAGAAAGACTGCCTCAGATCATCAAGGATTTCATCTCACAGCATCACGGGACGAGCTTGATCCGCTACTTCTATCACCAGCAGACCCTGTTCGACGGCGGAGACTCCGCACCGGGCCTGGAGCAGCAGTTCCGGTACAGCGGTCCCAAGCCGCAGAGCCGGGAAACGGCGATCCTTATGCTGGCGGACAGTGTCGAAGCGGCGTCCCGGACGCTGGACAAGCCGACCCTGGGCCGGATCGAAGATCTGGTGGATCAGATCATCAGCACGCATCTGGGCGACGGTCAGCTGGACGAGTGCGACCTGACGCTGCGCGACCTGCGCGGTATTCGGGACGCCTTCGTGCATCTGCTGGGCGGAATGCTGCACAGCCGAATCGAATATCCGGACGCGCTGAAACCCGCGCCCGGCAAAACGGATAAGAATGGACCTATTGATAAGCCGGCGGACGAACGCTTACTCGTCGCTGAAGTACAAAAAGACGCTGCGATCGGCGATCCAAGCTCTGTTGCGGCGTGAAGACGCCTCGAAAAACTCCGAAATCAGCATCGTTCTTTGTGACGACGATTTTATTCAGGAACTGAATCGCACGCACCGAGACAAGAACAAGCCGACCGATGTCCTGTCGTTTCCACAGGACGATGATATTGTTTTGGGCGATATTGTGATCTCCCTGCCGACTGCGGAGCGTCAGGCGCGCGCGGCGGGCTGGGCGATGGAGGATGAGGTTGTGCTGCTTGCCGTGCACGGCGTCCTGCACCTTCTTGGGTATGATGACGAAACGGCGTCCGAGGCCGCGCGGATGCGCGACATCTCCTCCGAGGTTCTGACGGCGGTGGGCGTCGCCCTGCCGCCCGGCGCCAAGCATCCCTATTTTGTCGATTACGATTAAGGCGCCACGATAAAGGCGATCAGAAATACCACGCATGCGTCCCGTACCTCGTCCTAAAAACCATCTCGACTCCTTTCGTTACGCCGTTGAAGGCATCGTTCACACCTTCCGCACGCAAAAGCACATGCGCTTCCACTTCTTCACGGTAGTGCTGGTGCTGCTGATCAGCGCGCTGCTGCGCATGAACCGTGTCGAGATGGCGATCTTATTTTTGGTCGTCTCAAGCGTTCTCATCGCGGAGATGCTGAACACGGCGATCGAGAGCGTGGTCGATATGGTCACGCAGGCTTACCATCCCTTGGCGAAGCTCGCCAAGGATATTGCGGCGGGGGCCGTGCTGATCGCCGCGATCAACGCCGTCGTCGTCGGGATCATTCTTTTCCTGAAAGATCGACGCATCGCGCGGCTTTCGATCCAGATCGACCACGATCCGCAGCCGATGAACGTGATGGTCACCGTGACCCTGCTGATCCTGATCATCGTCATGCTCAGCAAAGTCGTTGGCGGCAAAGGATCGCTTTTGCATGGCGGGATCGTCAGCGGTCACGCGGCTCTCTCATTCTGTCTCGCGGCGACGATTATGTACCGCGCCGCCGACTTTCTCACGACCGCGCTTGCGGTGGGCCTGGCGCTCCTGGTGGCGCAAAGCCGTGTCGAAGGCAAGATCCATACCTTGCAGGAAGTGATCGTTGGTGGGCTATTGGGGGTTTTTGTGACAACTTTGATTTATTTTGTGCGCGTGCCGCTGTGACGACGCAAACGCCGCTTGTCGCGGCTGATGGAGCAACCACGTATCCCGCATGAACGCTCACGATTATATCGCTCTCGCCATTGTCGTTCTGCTGATCCTTCTCAACGGCTTCTTCACGCTCGCCAAAACGGCGCTGGCGACTGTCAGCCATATGCGTCTTCAGCACTTACTGGCGGCGGACCGCGCAGCGGACACGCCGGCGCAAAACCTCCAGGTCTTCAGCCGTGACCCCGCCCGCGTTTTCGCCACCGCGCAGGTCGGCATCACGCTGGCGTCGTTCGGCGTGGCGGCCATTATCGCCGGCATGATCGCTCCCGATGTGTCCAAATGGCTACTGAGCCGAGCCTGGCCGCATGACATCACCTGGACCACGGTCGTTCTCACACTCGCCGCGGCGTTTGTCGCGATCACCGTCGGCGAGTTGGTGCCTTACGCCTATGCACAGCGCTACCCCATGCGCGCCGCCGCCCTCGCCGCCGCCCCGCTGCGCCTGTTCATGATCATGTTCTCGTTTCTCGCGACGATCGCGCTTGGCCTGACCAATTTGATGGTCAAGCCGTTCGGATTGACGGCGACGTTCGCGACGCCGATGGTGACGGAACAAGAATTGCAAACCCTGCTCGACGCCGGCGCTCAGGCGGGAACGATCGAAGAAGGCGAAAAGGAGATCATCGAGAACGTGATCTCCTTCGGAGACACCGACGTTCGTCAGGTGATGACCCCGCGTATTGACATTAAGGCCGCCGACGTCACAGTCGGCTGCCCGGCGCTGCTCCAGTTGATTATCAGCAGCGGACATACGCGTATCCCGGTCTATGAAGCGAACATCGACAATATCGTCGGCATCATCCACGCCAAGGACCTGCTGCCGTTTTTGGCGCAGGGACGCCGCGATGTGGCTCTCCGAAGCGTCGCGCGCACGCCGCTGATCGTCTCGGAGAACAAGCGCGTCGACGAGCTCCTGGAAGAGTTCCGGCGTTCGAATATCCAGCTCGCCGTCGTTCAGGACGAATATGGCGGCACCGCCGGGCTTGTGACGATTGAAGATCTTCTGGAAGAGCTAGTCGGGGAGATCAAGGATGAGTATGATGTCGAGGTTCCCATGGTCCGGCGCGTGGAAGACGGCGCCTCGATCCTCGACGGCCGCATGGCGCTCGACGATGTGAATGAAGAGTTCAACCTGGAAATACCCACCGACGACTTCGATACCCTCGGCGGCTTCGTCTTCGGCCTCTTCGGTCATCAGCCGGGCGAAGGCGAAACCGTGCCCTACGAGAATTGGGAGTTCAGTGTGGTGAAGACCGATAGCCGGCGCATACAGGAAGTAAAGATCGCGCCGCGTATTGCGGAGAGTGCGGAAGGTTCGGAAGAAGGCGGCGCGGCCAAATCGTCGGATACAAGCAGCCGCGCCTGATTTTCGTCCATGGTCGATCTGTGAGAATCGATTATGCTGCGGTGAACACGCGCCGGCCTTCGATGCGCAGTTTGCCGGCGGCAAAAAGAGCAACGGCGCGCGGATAGCTTCGGTGCTCGGCCACTAGCACGCGGGCCGCGAGCGTTTCCGGTGTGTCGTCGTCCTCCACCGGCACGGTCTCCTGCAAGATGATCGGACCGCTGTCGTAGTTTTCGTCGACGAAATGCACAGTGCATCCCGAAAACTTGACGCCGTAATCGATCACCGCCTGATGGACGTGCGAGCCGTACATGCCCTTGCCTCCGAACGAGGGCAGCAGCGCGTTGTGGATATTCATGACGCGTCCCGGGAACGCGCTGACGACTTCTGTGGGAAGCTTACGCACATACCCCGCCAGACACACGAGTTCGGCGTCCGCCGCGCGCAGTTCTTGCAGCAGGGCGTCGCTGTAAATGCGCTCGTCTTCTTCAGACGATCCTTTCGGAGAGGGAACGGTTGCGGTGCGCAGTCCAATCCCGGCGGCGCGGTGCAGCGCGGGAGAAGAAGCGAAATTACCGATGACTGTGACGATTTGTCCATCGATCCGGCCGTCGTGGCACGCATCGACGATCGCCTGCATGTTGCTGCCGCGCCCATGGCGGCCGGACACTAAAATTGCAATTCTTAAACTCATAGCGCGAACATAGTTCGACGCGGGGTAAGGATTATCCTGCGGCGGCACGGGGCGGGCGCCAATCCCATTGACGACAAACAAGGAAGAAACAATCATGAACGACGCTGTTCCATATGGAGCGATTGAGGCCGGCGGGACCAAGTGGGTCTGCGCGGTGGGAACCGGACCGGACGATATTCGTGCGATTCAGCGCTTTCCCACCACCACGCCCGAGGAGACGCTCACAAGCTGCGTCGATTTCTTTCGGCGCCAGGGCGCGCTGCAGGCGATTGGGATCGGAACCTTCGGACCGGTCGATCTCAATCACGCTTCTCCCACATATGGATACATCACATCGACCCCGAAGCCGGGCTGGAAAAACACGGATGTGGTCGGCGCATTCAAATCCGCGCTAGGCTTGCCTGTGGCGCTCGATACCGATGTGAACGCGGCGCTGCTGGGGGAAGTGAAGTGGGGAGCGGCGCAGGGGCTGACGGACGCGATCTATGTGACGGTCGGTACGGGCATCGGCGGCGGCGCCATGGTCAATGGGCATCTAGCGCATGGACTTCTGCACCCGGAGTTCGGGCATATGTTCATTCCGCGCGACCCGTCAGACACCTTTGCCGGCGCTTGCTCGTATCATGGCGATTGTTTGGAAGGTTTGGCGGCGGGTCCGGCGCTGGAAGCGCGCTGGAAGGTGGCGGGGGAGACCATGGCCGCGGATCATCCAGCGTGGGCGCTGGAAGCAGGGTACTTAGCTTACGCGTTAGTTAACATGACTTGTTTGCTTTCGCCGCAGAGAATCATCGTCGGCGGCGGAGTGGGTGGAAACCCCGCGCTGCTTTCGCGGGTGCGCGAGCGGTTCCAGACGATCCTCAATGGCTACCTGCAGGCTCCCGCCCTACTGGACGGGATCGACGGATATCTCGTGACCCCGGGGCTGGAGGGCCGTTCCGGTATCTTAGGCGCAATCGCGCTGGCGCAGCTGGAGTACGGCGACAAATAAGCGAGGCGCGAGGGTCAGATGGCGGTATAGGTCGCCAGACGGGCGTCCATGGCGTTTTGCAGATTGCGGATATGCTGCGCGTTCTGGCCCAAATCGCCCCGGCCCTGGCGCGAGCGCGACCGAATGACGACACGGATCTGGCCGATCCCTTGTGGCTGCACATAGAGCGTGACGTCGTCGAGGAACTTCCCGATCGTCGTTTCCACTTCGGCGTCGATCGTGTCATTTTCGTCGTCAATATGGATGACGCGCCAGTGGGGCAGCGAGCGCATCGCCTGCTGCGCCGCCGCCAGAGCCGTGCCCGGCTCGGCGTAATAGACACGGGAGCGAAGCTCGGGGTAGTCCGCGCTTTCTCCCGTGGTAATATCGTTGACGAGGAACCATCGGCGGTTGATCCAGGCCCAGCACCCGGCGCCGGCGGCGGCCGCAAGGATGGCGGCCAGCACAAATCGCTTGAAGTTCTTGCTCATAAACCCTTCCCGGAAACAGAGATTTTCGCCACTCCGAAATCGACGGCCTGCATCAGTTTCTCATGCAGAACGGCGTTCGACGCCGCCACGATGGATTTCAGATTGCTTTCGCTCGTGTCAAGCAGCCGCGTACTATCGAAACTATACCCACTGGCGTCCGTAACGATTGCGCCGGCCTCCGTGGCGATCAGCGCGGCGGCGGCGATATCGTATGTGAACAGCCCCAGAGGCGTCCCACGTCCCAGCTCCACATAACGGTCACGGGTTTCAGGATGGTCTTGCAGGATCCGGGCGCCTACGTCAAGCACAGCCGCGAGCTGCCCGGTGAGCAGTCGCGTTAAGGAATAGGCGGTGGAGTTGAACACAAAGCAGCCGCCCTTAGTGGAGGCCGCATTGATGATATCGCCGAGCGCCACAGCGATCCACTCGATTGGCCGCGCCACGATCTCATAGGTCAGCGGCGCGCTCGCAATCTCCGTGATTGGGAGAAGACGAAGATCGAGTGATGCGCCGTCGGAGCCGATCCACCGTGCGCCCTTGCCGCGTTCGGCCAAAAAGATCTGGTCGCCCTTGATTTCCTGAATGCAGCCGAATCGCACATCACCCATGGTGACGTCCGCCGTGTAGTCGGCGAGCGCGACCGAGACGACACAGGTTTCCAGCCCGGCCACGGCGGGCCGGGTGCCGTCGATCGGATCGATGATCAGCACCCCCTCCGGCGACTTGCCAAACTCGATTAACCCTTTGTCTTCCGAATAGTAAGCGACGGAAAGCTTTTCCCGTTCGATAAACGAGACGATCGCCTCCTCGGCGATATCGTCGATGGCGAAGGTTGCGTCTCCGCTCGCCGCCGTTCCCGAGATCGTCCGGCCTTGCCACGCGCCGAGGTGAGGGCGTACCGCCTCCCGAATATGCCGCGTCAGAGCGACGACTGTTTCCTGCGGTGTCAAAGAACCCTCCACGCTTCCGAGCAAATAGTTACGACTGAAAACTATTCGGCCTGAATGGCCCGTATTCCTGCGGCGATTGCCAAATCCCGTGCTTGACGAACTCGCGGCGACGCTTGTAGAATAGAATACCCATGCAAACTTCACCCCATCGTGCGCGTATGCGCTTTCCAGTTCTCATCAGTCTTGTCCTGTTCGTCGCCGCCGTTTTCCTGGCTCCAAACTCCGCAGGCGCGCAGCCTAGGCCGGAGATTGGCGCGGCGATCGATAAGTACTTGGCGACGCCGGCGCTGGAAGGCGGCCTCGCGGGTGTGCTGGTGGAGCGGGTGAGCGATGGGGAGTTAGTCTACGAGCACAACGCCGACACGCGCTTGATGCCGGCCTCGAACCGCAAGCTGTTTTCCACGGCGAGCGGCCTGGCGATCCTTGGCAAGGATTATCGGTTTCAGACGCGCGTGCTGTCGATGGCGCCCGCCGATGCTCAGGGCGCAATCAAGGGCGATGTCATCCTGAAAGGCGAAGGCGATTCCACGATCATGCCCACGGATCTGGACGAAATGGCGGAGCAGCTGTGGGCAAAAGGAGTTCGAAGCATTCGCGGCAATATCGTCGGTGATGGAAACGCCTTCCCAGGCCAGCCTTACGGCGCCGGGTGGGGGTGGGATTACCTCTCGGATGACTATGCGGCGCAGATCTGGGGACTGGAAGTCAATCGCGGCGTCATCACGGTGCGTGTGAAGGCGGGCGCCGGGGACGGCGACCCGGTCACGGTCGCGCTCGATCCGCCCGTGACTAAAATCCCCATCGTGAGCAGCGCGACAACGGGCGGCAAAGAACCCGACTGTCTCATCACGCGCGATTGGAACTCCAGCGTCATTCTGATCAGCGGACATCTGCCTGTGGGACAAACGACCCAAATCGACATTGCTGTCGGTGATCCCGTTACCCTCGCCGCCGAACTGTTTCAGGCCGCGCTCGTCAAGCGCGGAATAGATGTCCAGGGCATCGCCTACTCGGCGGTGACGCCTGTCGCCGCCGAAACGGCGCTGGCGACGCACTATAGCGTTCCGCTGGATCAGTATCTCAAACTGACGAACAAGCCCAGTGATAATCTGCTCGCGGAGAGCATCATCCGGGAGATCGGTCGCGTCAAGGCAGGGAAGGGGACTTATGAGGCGGGATATACAGAGGAGCAGAAGTGGTGGTTGGCCGAGGGGATCGACACGCATCTGGTCCAGCTTGCGGACGGCTCCGGGGTGTCGCGGCGCGATTATGTGACGGCCCGCGCGGTGGTCGCGTTGCTGCGCGTGATGGCGAAACGCTCGGATTTCCCGGTCTACTACGACTCTCTGCCGATCGCCGGGGTGGACGGCACACTGCGCAAGCGTATGAAGGGAACTTCTGCCGAAAAGAACGTTCACGCCAAAACTGGCACGGTTGGGGAAGTGAGCTGCCTGTCGGGATATCTCACCGCCAAAGATAACACACTCTACACCTTTTCGATTTTGATGAATAATATTCCAGGATCAGCCTCTCAGGCGCAAGGAGTCCAAAACCTCATCGTGGCGTATCTTACGGACCATCTTTAGAATATTTCCGAACCGAAATATTTTTTGAGAAACTCTTGACAAATAATTCACGATAATGCTATCCTCTCTCCGTACCGTTAGGCATGGTTGCCAGACGCGTCATGTTCCGGCTAAAGCAATGTAGCATCCGGGTTGATCTCATGTCACCGATAGGAGGATGCTTCGTGAAACTACGCCTTTGGCGTCCGGCGCTTACAGCGCTGGCGCTCATTTCCCTTTCGTTCACGGCCTTCGCACAGGCCCCGTCTACAGCACCCACAGGTCCCGCCACGGCTCCGGCCGCCAGCGCGCCTGCTGCTCCCGCCATGTCCACCGCTCCGGTGGAATCCGCCGCAGCTCCCGCCGCCGCAGCCCCTGCCGCCCCGACAATCGACAAAGGCGACACCGCCTGGATGATCGTCGCCAGCGCTCTTGTTATGCTGATGACGCCCGGTTTGGCGTTCTTCTACGGTGGGTTGGCTCGGTCTAAGAACATCCTCAGCACGCTGATGATGTCTTTTGTTGCTCTGGGTATTATCAGTGTACAGTGGGCTCTTTGGGGCTACTCGGTTGCATTCGGAGCAGATAAAGGCGGCTTTATCGGCGATCCAATGCAGTATGCATTCCTTAATGGCGTGGGAGCGGATCCCAATCCATCGTTTGGTACAACGATCCCGCACACTATTTTCATGATGTTTCAGATGACGTTCGCGATCATCACCCCCGCTCTGATTTCCGGCGCCGTTGTGGAGCGTATGAAGTTTAGCGCTTACTGCTTGTTCATCCTGCTGTGGGCGACCTTCGTGTACGATCCGCTGGCGCACATGGTTTGGGGACTTGGTTTCATCGGTACAAAGCTCCACGCTTTGGATTTTGCCGGCGGTACTGTTGTTCACATTTCCTCCGGTGTTTCCGCTCTGGTTCTCGCATTCATGCTTGGCAAGCGTAAAGGGCATGGCAGCGAAGAGTTACGCCCGCACAACTTGCCGATGGTCCTCACCGGCGTTGCGCTTCTGTGGTTCGGATGGTTCGGCTTCAACGCCGGATCTGAGTTGGCCGCTGATGGCGTTGCCGGACAGGCGTTCATCAATACGCATATTGCGACAGCCGCTGCGGCGATGTCGTGGATCATGATCGAATGGTTCAAGTATAAGAAACCGAGCGCTCTGGGCTTCGGCTCGGGAGCGGTCGCCGGTCTGGTCGCCATCACTCCCGCCTGCGGCTTTGTTGATGTCAAGGGCGCGCTGATTATCGGACTTCTGGTTTCCCCGATCTGCTTCGCCGCGATCCAGATGAAGAACAAGCTGAACAAGTACGACGATGCTCTGGATGTCTTCGGTATCCATGGATGCGGCGGTATGTTCGGCGCGGTCGCTACGGGATTGTTCGCTACGGATAAGGTCAACTCTGCCATCACTGACTCGAAGCTCCTTGGCGCACAGAACGGCCTGTTCTACGGCGGCGGCGCTCATCAGGTCATCGTCCAGATCGAGGCTGTTATCATTACGGCTGTTCTGGCAATTGTTGGAACCCTTGTCATCGGTAAGCTCGTTGGTCTCGTCACCGGCGGACTGCGGACAAGCACGGATGATGAAGAGAACGGCCTGGACGTGACGGAACACGGCGAGGTTGGCTATTCAAGCGATACCTCCACGGTGCCGGCCTTCGCGGGCGTGGATTAAGGAGAAACACTATGGTTCGCATTGAAGCCATTATCCGGCCAAGCCGGCTGGATGAAGTCAAGTCCGCATTGGACGAACTCGGCGTCCGCGGAATCAGCGTCATTGAAATCAAGGGCGCCGGTAAGCAAAAGGGATACACCCAGCATTACCGCGGCTCCGAATATCAGGTGAACCTGCTCCCGAAAGTGCAGCTGATCGTCGTCGTTCGCGACGAAGAGCAGGAGCGCGTCGTGGAAGCGATCGAAGGCGCGGCCCGTACCGGCGAGATCGGCGACGGAAAGATCTTCGTCACTTCCGTTCTGGAAGCGATCCGCATCCGTACCGGCGAGCGCGGCGACACCGCAATCTCTTAACAGATCCGAATAAACTCCACTCAGGGCCGCGCTTCGTGCGCGGTCCTTTTTTTTCGTCTGGTATAATGTCCGTCCGGAGGATTTTGAAATGGCGTTTCGCCCTTGTATCGACCTGCGCGGCGGTCGTGTGGTGCAGATCGTCGGCGGCACCCTTTCCGATGATGGACAGGGAGTCGTGACGAACTTTGAATCCGAGCGCGCCCCGGCGGAATTCGCCGAAATGTATCGCCGGGATGGTCTGCGCGGCGGCCATGTGATCAAGCTTGGCCCCGGCAACGAAGACGCCGCCCTGGAAGCCCTGCGCGCCTACCCCGGCGGCCTGCAGCTCGGCGGCGGCGTCACCCCCGACAACGCTGCGTCCTATCTCGACGCCGGCGCCTCACACGTCATCGTCACAAGTTATCTGTTTCCGAAAGACGAGTTGTCCTGGGAGCGTCTCAGCGCCATGCGCGACGCTGTGGGTAAAGCGCGCTTGGTGCTGGACCTCAGCTGCCGCCGGCGTGAGGACGGCGCCTATCATATCGCCGTCGACCGCTGGACGCGTGTTCTGCCCGTGGTATTGAGCGGCGAGCTTTTCCAGCGCCTTGCCGAATATTGCGCTGAGTTTTTGATCCATGCTGCTGATGTCGAAGGGCAATGCCGGGGGATCGATCAAGAATTAGTCACGCTTTTAGGAAAGTGGGCGCCACTGCCGACGACTTACGCCGGCGGAGCGAAGGATTTGACCGACATCGCGTTTGTGGACCAATTGTCCGGGGGGCGCGTCGATCTGACGATCGGCAGCGCCCTGGACATTTTCGGAGGTTCTTTGATCCAATACGAATACGCGGCTGCATTAGGTCGACGATAGGCCCCTACGCCGGCAGCGCCGCCACGGCGGCGTCGATGTCTTCGTGTGTGTTGTAGAAGTGCGGAGAGAAGCGCACAAGGCCCGCGCGGAGGCTGGCGGAGATACGCGCGGCTTTCAGGGCCTCCACCACTTCCTGGCCGGGACGGGTGGGGTGGTGGAACATGACGATTCCGGAGCGCGCGGCGTCATCGGTCGGGGAATCAAGGACGTATCCTCGATTCGCCACGGCTTCCGCAGCGTGCTTTGAGTTCGAAAGTACGCTCTCGGCGATATTCTCAATGCCCGCTTCTTCCAGCAGAGAGAGAGCCGCGTCCAGACCCACCAGGCCAAGACCGTTCGGGCTTCCCTCTTCGTAGCGCTGTGCGTTGGGCTTAGGCTCGAAGCGGGTTCCGTCGAAGTCCGTGACGTTGACGACGCTGACGGCGCCCATGTTGACCAGATGGATTCGGTCCAGCAGCGACGGCTTGATGTAAAGCCCCCCACAGCCATGCGGCCCCATCAGCCACTTGTGCGAACCGGTAGCGACGATGTCGATGTCCAGTTCCCCAGCGTTCAGCGGCAGCGCTCCCAGGCCTTGAATGGCGTCGACGATCAAGATCGCATCGTGCGCCTTCGCCAGTTTCACAAACTCGGCAAGGTTGGCGCGGTAACCAGTCGTGAACTGGACCCAGGAGAGAGCGATGACACGTGTGCGGCTGTCCATCGACGCGGAGAAGAGTTCCGGGGAGAGTGTCCCATCGGCGTTCGGCGCCACGAGCCGGGTTTCCACGCCGCGCCAGGCCTGCGCCATCCAGGGATACGTCACGGCGGGATATTCGCACGAAGCCATCACGACATTGTCGCCGGGTTCGAGGATCAGCCCGTCGGCGACAATCGAAAGAGCGTGTCCTGTGTTGCGGGTAAAGGCGAGATCCTGATCGGGCACGCCCATGAGAGCGGCCAAACGCTTGCGAGCGCCGATCCATGCGGGGAAAAACTTCTCCATAAAGCACGCTTCCGGATCGAGGCTGGAAAACGTGATGGCTTCCGTGACTGCGTCCACGACCCGGCGGGCGCTGGGCGAAACGGCGGCGTGATTGAGATAGATTCCGTTGGCGATGGAGTTTTGAAATTGGATGTTTCGGTAAAGTTCTAAGGCAAAGGAAACGGGCATATTGGGCCTTCCTGCGACTAAATGCTATGCCGCTTGCTATATTCCGTGGGGGGCGCGTATAATGGAAGTATACCTGTCAATGAAAGGAGTGTAATTATGAACTCTCTGGACGCAGAGCTGATTCGCAACATCCGCCGCGAGTTCGGCAAACGACCGGTTGACACCACGCGTCTCGATATCCAAGTCACCAATGGGCGAGTGTCTCTGGGAGGCATGCTGTGTCGTTTGCGCGATCAGCCCACGATCGCCCTGGAAGAAGAGCTGGCGAAGATCGAAAAAGTCTTCATGCGCCATCCCCTGGTGAAGTCCTACACCAGCGCCGTCCGTATCATGAAGGACGAAGACAATAAGGAACACGAGGATACTCGCGGACGCATTCGAAATCACTAAACTCGTCTGCGCGACGTTTACCCATTGATTCCCGCGACATAGAGCGTTTTCTCGTTATTGTACGTCACCTGACCGGGAGCGCTCTTGCGGGGCTTACGCACGTATTTCTTCAAAGTGTAGTCCACCGGAATCAGCGACGAGTGCTTGACCTCGCTGCGCGCCGCCACCAGCTCCGCTGCGTGGCGCAGCGCGGCGGGGGAGACGCTCGCCGGCCGGTTCTGTGAACGGATGACGCCGTGCGCCGACGTTGCGGCGCGCACGTGCAGCCAGATGTCCGAAGAGGTGGCGACCTTCGTCGTGAGGTAGTCGTTCGCCGTCGCGTTTTCCCCCACCAAAATCTCCCAGCCGTCCGCCGACCGATAGGTCTTGATCTTGTGTCCCTCGTAAGGGGGAGGCGCGTCTCGGCGATCGCCTTTATCCGCTCCCTGCCGGGATTCGCGCAGCGAGAAGCGCTCGCCGAGGCGTTCATGGATTGCCTCCACGGTCTCTTCCATCGTCGCTGTGTCAAGTTCCGTCTGCGCCAAGGCGATGGCGAGGATATCCGCAACAATCGTCCCCCGCCTCGATTCCAGCGCCTGGACACTGTCACGCGCCTTGCGCGCCTTTTTGTAATAGCGCTCCGCGTTTTCCCGTATGGACAGAGTCGGGTCCAGCGTGATCGTCCGCATGGCGTCCGACGTTTCCGAATAGTAGTCCGGCGAGGTGACCGACGTCTGGCCCTTCACGATCGCGTGCGCGCTCGCCTGAATGATATCGCCATTTTGCTGGTATTCGTCCGCGCGCTCCGCGTTCTTCAATCCCCGGTCAATGTCTTCCAGGTCTCGGTCACGCTGCTTGCGTATCTTTGTCAGCGCCGCCTGGAGCGTGCTGCGCGCCTGCGTAAGCGTATCAAGACGCTCGATCGACGACGAGGCGTGATCGATGGCGATGCTGATCGAGTCGCGGCGATGCTGGAAGCGCTCGGGCACGGTTTGCAGGAGAATAGGGTAGGCGCCCTGGGTGACGCCTCGATCGTCTGTCCAGATAATCGGCGCCCAGTCTCCCACCCGCAGCACGCTCAGCGCATCGTTGAGGCCGTACCAGAGCGATCGCTCGGTATATGGCGGCGTCGCGCGGGCGACGGCTTCACGGGCAAGAAACGGGCTGACGCCGCCGTAAGTCGCCACGAGCCAGTCTGCTCCGCTCGGCGCGTCGTACTCCGTCTCCGCGTCGCCTTCGTACGCCTCCAGTGGACTGCGTTTTCCCAGCTGCCGGGGCGGCTTGTGGTACTTGACGCCGGGCAGCACTTCGCGAAATCGGTTGATATCGCTCCCAATATGCTTGGCCGCGCCCAGGATCATGTGCGAGCCGTTCACTAAGATTAAATTACTGTGGCGCCCCATGATCTCGGCGATCAGCGTCATGGTCTCACCGTCGTAGGTCCGAAACTCCAGAACGAAGATCCGCTCGCCCAGTCCGCTCGGCATGTCGGCGGCGACCACGCGCGCGCCGTCCAGATACTTGCGCAGCAGCATGCAGAACACGGGAGGCTGAGGTGGGTTATCCCGGCGCAGCGACGTGAAGTGGATGCGTGCGTGATCGGGATCGCACGAGAGCAGCAGGTCGTGCTTCGCGCCCATATTGTAGATCCGTAATACGAGGTCCAGCGGCGACGGCTGCGAAATCCGCTCGATCCGTCCGCCGGTGACGGTTTTGGAGATTTCATCGGTCACGGCGGCTAACATCAGTGCATCGAAAATCATGGCTTCCCAACTTCGCCGGTCTTGGCTGTCCTTATTATACCCGGTGGGGTTTTGACATGCCCCGGATGGAACGGGTATGATCTTAGCCGGGAAACTCTATGTACTTGCTTTTTCTTCAGCTGGCCGTCGCCACGGCGTCGGCATTCGCCGGCGCGGCGCTGGGCGTCGGCATGGGGCGCGGTGGACGCGGCCGCTTGACAACCCTGGTTTACTGCGCCGCCGGCGTTCTGCTCGCCGTCACGCTGTTTGATATCCTGCCGGAAGCCAAGTCGGAGCTTTCCTGGCCCGCCTTTCTTATCGCCGCCGTGAGCGGCTACGGACTATTCTGGCTGATTTCGCACTATGTGGCCCATCTTTGCCCGGCGTGCTCCACGAGCATGCTGGACGAAGTCACGGCGGATCGCTGGAGCCGCTCTAGTATCCTCTTGATGGTGGCGCTCGCTATTCACTGCGCCATGGACGGCGTCGCCATCGCGGTGAGCGGCGAGGGGACACACGGCGCAAATCTCCCGGTGCTGATTGCCGTCTCGTTCCATAAAGTGCCGGAAGGGATGGCCCTGGCGCTGTATCTGCTGGGAGCGGGACATACGGCTCGGCGCGCGCTTTTATTTGCGATTCTGGTAGAGTCCACGACTCTGATTGGCGGGGTGCTGGGCGTCCAGCGCCTGATCGCCATTCCGGCGAGCTGGTTCGGGCTGCTGTTTGCGCATGTCGGCGGCGGGTTCTTGTTTTTGGTCGGCACGACGTTCCAGGATTTCGCGCACGGCTCCATCGCGGCGGCCCGGCGGCGGCCTTTGCTGCTCGGAAGCGGAATCGCCTTTTCGGTCACGGCCGCGCTCCTCTGGACCATCCACGTCCACGGTTTCTAAGCTCCTTCCTCTTTTTTCCTCAAATTCGTTCAAGCAAGCTTGACTCTCGTCGAATTTACAGGCTATACTCTCTCAAAGGTCGAATAGTATTTTTGGAGAGCTGCAAGCTATGAGAGACGTGAGTTCCGTCCTCCCCACAACTTTTGATAAGGATTGGTCTCTCGCCCGTCATCGCGCTTGGATTCAAGCGCGAGACCATGGGGACTGCTTGCGGCATCGGCATGCGCTCTACCACGTTCGCCTCCATCGGCACGTGCACGCGCTATGCCCACCAGTGTTTGAATGCTGACCCGCTTGACTGTCCCGCCTCCCGGCGGCTCTAGTCGAAGCGGGTTTTTTATTTTTGACCTTGTACGGATATCTTGTTTGTTGACGGCCCGGTGATCGGCGCGCGAAATGACGGAAAGGACTGGACTGTAGAGTTATGAGCCACGAAGTTCTTGTACTGAACAGTGACTACGAACCGCTGAATGTTTGTAACATACGGCGGGCGTTGCTGCTGCTTTATCTGGAGAAGGCCGATGTGCTGCATGTGCACGAAGGCGCGGACAGCCCGAAGCTGATGACGGGATTGGGCGATTCGTTTCCGGCCCCGTCCGTGCTCCGTCTGCGCTACCATGTCAAGCGGCCTCTGCCGGAACTGAAGCTGTCCCGCCGGTCGATCTTCGCCCGGGACAACTACACCTGCCAGTACTGCGGCGCCCAGTCCCGGGACTTGACCATCGACCACATCCTGCCCAAGCGTCACGGCGGCGGTATGCAGTGGGAGAACCTGGTCGCCTGCTGCCGACGCTGCAATACGCGCAAGGCGGACAAACTTCTTCAGCACTCGGGCATGAAGCTGGCGCGCCCGCCCAAGCGTCCGCGTTACGTGCCGTACATCAGTCTGACTAAGTACATCAATGGCACCAAAAACGACGTGTGGCGCGACTACCTGCCCGTCTTCGGCGACGTCGGCGGCGACCGGGTGTACGCAGCCACGGCGTAGGTTAAGATCGAGCAACCGCAGCAATATTGGCCGGCGGTTGAAACCGCGCCTCCAAGAACGCAAAAGTCCGCCTGCGCGGACTGCATAATCCTAACCGATGGGGTCTCACATGACCTAACATTAAGACGGTATAGGCAAGGATTATGTAACCCACGCCGGTGGGTTTCTGCGAACTTGGAGGCGCGGTTTTAACCGCCGGCCGATTGTGTTTTTATCACTCGCCCTGGCTATTGTCGACAATTCTCATTAGGGAGCTCTCACACCCGCGCCAGCCTAATCACCACGCGCGCCAATCTTTCCACCGTCTCCCGAACTTCCTCCTCCGTCGTCTCGCGTCCCAGCGTCAGCCTTAACGCCGCCCCGTGCTCCTCGGACGCCGTGCCGATCGCCGCGAGCACATGGCTTGGTTCAATACTCCCCGATGTACAGGCCGATCCCGAGGACGCCGCCACGCCAGCGAGGTCCAGACTGACGAGCAGCGATTCGGCGTCGAGATTGGGAAACGAGAAGTGGACGTTTCCTGGAAGACGCAGGGTGGGGTGGCCGTTCAAAATCACGCCGGGGATACGCTCCCGAATGAGCCCGATCAGCAGATCGCGAAGACGAGACATTCGGGCCGTCGTCTCGTCCCTCTCGCGCAGCATCCAGCGCACGGCTTCTCCGAAGCCGACGATGGCGGCGACATTTTCCGTTCCCGCCCGTCGCTCGCGTTCCTGGCCGCCGCCATGGATCAGTGGCTCGATCGAAATGCCGTCACGGACATAGAGGGCGCCGACGCCCTTCGGGCCGTAGATCTTATGGCTGGAGAGGGTAAGTAAGTCAACTCCCAGTTCGTGGACGTTCAGGGGATAAGCGCCGTATGTCTGTACGGCGTCCGAATGGAAATAGGCCGAATGATCGCGCAGGACAGCGCCGATTTTGGCGATGGGCTGCACCGTTCCAATCTCGTTGTTCGCATGCATGATCGAAACGAGCGTGGTGGCGGGCTTCAGCGCGGCGGCGACTTGCTCGGCGGTGACAAGTCCTTGCGCGTTGGGAGCCAGATATGTCGCCTCGAAGCCGAGTGTCTCTACAAATTGTGCGGTATGCAGCACGGCCTCGTGCTCGATCTGCGAGGTGATAAGATGCTCGCCCCGGCGGCGGTTGGCCAGCATGACGCCCACGAGAGCCGCGTTGTCCGCCTCCGTTCCGCCGCTGTTAAAGTTTATCTCCGAAAATTCGGCGCCGATAGACTCCGCGACGATCGCGCGAGCCTCGTCGAGTGCGCGTTTCGCCCGCTGGCCTTCGGAATGCAGACTGCTGGGGTTGCCGAAGCCGCCGCGCTCCAGGAACGGCTCCATGGCTGCTTTGACTTCCGTGCGGATGGGAGTGGTGGCCGCGTGATCGAGGTAAATTCGGGACTGCATGCGGGTATTGTACCCGGCAAACGAAAACGGCCTGTCCCGAAAGGGACAGGCCGTCGTGCGTGAAGTGAACTATTCAGCAGATGCAGGGGCGGCTGCGGCTGCAGCGCTGGCGGCGTCCGCCACAGCGGCGGCGCCGGCGTCAGCGTCGGCTTCAGCGGCCTGAGCGGTCTTGGAATAGTGCAGGGCTGCGATTGCGGTGTCGTCCGAAGTGGAGAACTCCAGCTTCGGGTTGTGCGGCAGGTCCGAGACGTGCAGAACATCGCCGAGCTTCATCTGGGAAACATCGACATCGAGCTGGACGGGCAGATCCTGCGGCTCGGCGTGGACGGTGATGGTTTCGAGCATCTGCTCCAGAAGCGCGCCCTGGGTCAGCACTTCGACGGGTTCGCCGATCAGCTGAACTGTGACCTGCGCGGTGATCTTCTCACCCTTTTTGATCTGGTGCAGGCCGATATGCTCGAAGCTGCGGCTGATTGGGTTTCGGACCAGGTTGTCGACAACGACGGTATGCGTCTTTGCATCACCTTCGATGGTCAGGTCGATAACCGTGTTCATGCCGGATTCCGAGAGCAAAATCTGTGAGATGGCCTTCGCCGGCACATCAATGTTGACGGGCTCAAGGCCTTTGCCGTAGATGACTCCGGGGACACGCCCCTGTCGGAGCCTCAGTTTTCGTTCGCCTTTGGACAAGCTGCCGCGCTTGGCTGCCGTAATATTCATAGAAATCTCCTTGATTCGCTGCATCATTATGCCCTATTTTGGAGACTCCTGAAACACGCCCTTGATCATCGGCAAAAATTTAGTTCTTCGTGCTTCGATTTGAGGCGCCTGTTCGGGAGGAGAAAGCGCGGCGATCCGGTCCAAAAGCGTCTCGTAAAGCGCCGTGATCGGATAATCGCCCTCGGGATGGGGGTAGCCGGATGTTCCTGATTTGACTTCAATAGAGCGCGCGGCCGTTTCATTATGCTGAAGCGCGTTGGCGTTATCGCCAACGGCCTGATAGGCGGCGGCGATCAAGCTTTCGAACACAAGTTCATAATAGAAGCTGCGCTGGCCCTGCAAATATTCGCTTTTGTGGGCGGTTACGTCAGACAGAGCTTCCAAGACATGGCGATAGAGTTTCGCCATATCTTCTTCCCGCTGCGGATCGGATTGGCCGCCCAGCAGCGCCTGCTGCTGGGGATTGCTTTGGCCGCCTTCTTTCGCATATTTTTCCAGCACGGCGGCGGCGCGCTCATAATCTTCCGTTGCGGACGCCTTGTCGCCGTGCTTCCGCGATTCGTCGGCGACGGCTGCGTTTGCGATCGCGAAGCGCGCTTCGGTGATGTCTCCCAGCGCCCGCACCTGACCGACTGGGCTTCGCTCAAGCTTCTGGATGATACGATACTGGTCCAGAGCAACATCCGGGGTGCTGATCGACGCCAGGTCCAGAAGCAGATCGAGTGAGGCCGGGTCCTGGCGCAATCCTTCCCGATAGGCGATAGCGGCGTCGGCGGTGCGGCCCGTCGCCTTATACAGATTGCCCAGACGGCGATAATTGAGATAACTCGGCTCCAGCGCAATGGCGTTCTTCAGCGTTGTCTCCGCGAGGCTTGCGTTATGCTGCCGAGTCAAAAAGACTTTGTACGCAAGATCGCTGAGATTGCGGCCGTCCCACGGCGCCCAGCTTTGGGCGGCGGCGTAGGCGGGTTCGGCGTCGCCGCCTTGCGCGACCAATTCTTTCGCCTGCGCGCTGTATGTCGCGCCAACGCCGTTGGTGAAGGTGAACAGAGCTACCAAAGCGGCGGCGACGCCGGCAAGCCCCAGCGATGCTCGCTTCTCGGGCTTTGCGGCGTCCATCAGCCCTGTCGCGCGCTGGGCCATTCCAGCGGCAAGACCCGCAATGATCCAGAAGGTCGATCCGATAAAGAAGACCGACCAGTCCGAGTCGATCAGGTTTTGCGTCATGGCCGCGATCAGGCCTGCAAGAAGGCCCGCGAGGAGCAGTCGGTCATCGCCGCGCTGCAGTCCGGCGGCGAGACGCGATGGCTCTTCGCTCTCAGCAATCGGGGCGGGACGCAGCAGAACGGTGACGACAGCGGCTATCAGCGAAACCAGCAGCGCCAGGAACAGCACGAGCGCGGGAATGCCGCACTCATCGGCGATTTGCAGATATCCATTGTGGGCGAGACGCGTGAACCCCGTCAAAGCATATCGGGGATAGTCGTAAACGTATGTGCCGACGCCGCTGCCAAAAATCGGATTGGCGAGCGCCATGTGCACCGAACCCTTCCAGGTCCAGATACGAAAGGCGCCGGAGTTGGCGTCGTTGTGCATCAGGCGCATCACAACAGGCTTGGCGACAACCGACAACACGAGAAGCGTCACTACAATGCCGGCAATCGTTCCCACGCGGCTGTTTGGACCGACAGGAGCGGGACTGGCGGCGTCCCGTTCTTTCTTTTGCCGATACGCGAAAAATGCGAACACTGCGAACGAGACAGCGAGCGAGACAATGGCGAAGCGTGAACCCGTGGTCAGCATCGTCGCCAGCTGAAGCACGGCGATCAAACCAAGCAGCACTGGGAGACGGTTCTCTGTCGGCGCGGAAAACATAAGAGCGACCGTCAGCGGCAGCGTCATCGCCATATACCCCGCCAAATAGTCGGGGGTCGAGGTTCCGAATACGCGCCACTGGCTTTCCCCGTCGCGCAGATGGATGGCGTATTCCTGGACGCCGATCGCCGCCGCGACCGCCGAACCGGCCAGCACCGCCAGCATCAGCACATACCGGCCGTCGCGGTGACGCGTGGCCAGAAACCACGCCGTGAGAAATAGGGCCAGGTCGGTCGCAATGGCGCTGCCGCCGCGCAGCATGGGCGCCAGGAAGGCTGTGGAGCTATGCTGATGCACGATGCGCGCGAGGATAGAGAACAGCACCCAAACGGCAAGTCCGACAGTCGCCCAGCGCGAGCGGCCCAGCGCGGCCGGCGTTCCAAGCGTGCTGGACTGCCGCCAGGAGGCGATAACGGCGAGCAGCCCCGCGATCATCGCGGCGGTTCCTAGAAACGATGACCAGATCGGCTCGTCCGGACGGGCGGCCAGCAGCGGCGCAAGAAATGCGACGAGCGAAAGCAATACGACGATGGCCTGTGTCATGATCCGCGCTCCTGCTGGATTTTGGCCTGACGCTTCTGGTTCGAGCGCCGGCGCGCAATGCGCACTGCCCCGCGCAGCCAGAGGCCGGAGTAAACCACGGCGCGTCGTCCCGGTCCGCCGTGGGGATGGTGCTTCAAGTCGTACTCATACCAGGAGCGGTGAAACTCCACGATCATCTTCTCTGCATTGTTGTCGCTTGAGCGGCCGATGATGTGAGACACCACGGCCTCTGGAGCGTATCGGACCTCAAATCCGTCTTCCCAGGTCCGCCGGCAGATGTCCACATCCTCGCAGTACATAAAGAACCGTTCGTCGAGCGCGCCGATCCGGTCGATCAATGTCCGGCGGATCAGCATGGCGCAGCCCGAGATCCAGTCCACAGTCTGATCTTTGTCGTGGCTAATATCCCACATCAGATATTCGGCGGCGTACTTGTTTTGCGGCGCGATCTTACCAAGCAGCGTATTTCGGAAAAAGCCCGCCATGAGCGAAGGGAAGCGCCGGCAGGAGAATTGAAGCGTGCCGTCTTCATTCAAAACTCGGGGGCCGATAATGCCGGCCTGCGGATGCGCGTCGGCGTACTCGACGAGTTGATCGATTGCGCCCTCATGCACGTAGGCGTCAGAGTTTAGCAAAAATACATAGTGGCTTTGCGACTGCGCGATCGCCTGGTTGTTCGCCTTGGAAAAGCCCGTGTTCTCGGTGTTTGCGATCAAACGCACTTCCGGAAACTCACTGCGGACCATGTCTGCGGAGCCGTCGGCGCTGTCGTTATCCACCACCCACACTTCGTAATCTACTTTTGGCCTGGGATCGGAAAAGAGCGACTGGAGGCAGACACGCAGATCTTTCTGAGCGTTCCAGTTGACGATAATGACGGCGATATCTGTCATGTTGTTGCGGTCGGCGCTTCGTCTTGCTCCGACATAACCCTTTTCAATATTCGTTTTTCATTCCATCGAACGGCAAATGTGATGGCGTTGTAGAGCAGCGCCGGCGTTTTGCTTCGGTAGTGCTTCTCGTAGAAGCGCAGCAGCGATTGGTGCGACTCACGAATCATACGCGGTTTGGCCTGCCGCGTGCTCCCGCCGCCGTAATGCGTGAGCGTCGCCGGCGTGTAGTAGATCTTCCAGCCATGCTCGCGCTTCGCCCGGTAACACCAGTCTACCTCATTGAAGAAGATCGGGAACTGTTCGTCCATCACGCCAACTTGATCCAGCGTCTTGCGCGGGATCAGCAAAAACGTCCCCATGGGCTGGTCGGCCTCACCGGGCTTGTCGTAATCGTAGTACGTCATGCGATAAGCGCCGAAGATTTTGCTTTTGGGAAACAGCTTGGAAAATTTCAAATATTCCCAGAGCACGGGGAGGGGATCGGGAAAGCTGCGCAGAGACGACTGAGTCGTCCCATCGGTGGACAGCAGGCGGCAGCCGACTGCGCCGGCGTCGGGATGCTCGCGCAGAAAAGTCAGCGTTTGTGTGAGCGTGTGAGGATGAAGAACGACATCGGGGTTCAGCAGCAGGACGGCGTCGCCGGTCGCGGCGCGCAGCGCCTGATTGTTGCCGCCCGCATAACCGTTGTTTTCGGAGTTGGCGATCAGCTTGACTTCGGGGAAGTTGGACCGGACCATGTCGGCCGATCCGTCGGAGCTTGCATTGTCAACGACGATGATCTCCAGATCCGCGCCGTCCGGCGGAAACTCCCGCAGAGACTGGAGACAGTCCTTCAGATAATGGCAGGTATTCCAGTTGACGATGCAGACGGACAGAAGCACCAGGGACTCCACGGTCTCTCAGAGACGTCAAGACGCCGCGCCGCTTGGGATCAAGGCGGCGGGCGTCTCCATAGTGGAATATTCGTTTAGGAATCAGGAATTTCCTGCGTGGATAAAGCTTGTTCGCTAAACCGCCGGATGCCGGGCGATCAGCTCTTCTTCGGCCAGCTCGCGCCGCAACTCGGCTTCGGCGGGCGTTTCGCCGAGCCACTGGGCGTTCGTCTCATCCACACCGGAGGTCTCCGTGAGCACTTGAGCGGGAACGATGGGAACCCCGGCCTCGGTCTCGGTCACAAATCGCGACACGGGCGTCGGCGCAATGGGAGCTTCGTGGATCGGTTCGGCAATGATGTTGGGATCGGCGGCGACAAAGGTATTCGCCACAGGAGGCATCGTTGGCGACACGATGGTGGTGGGAGACGTATCGGCCATGTACTGCTGAAGCGCCGCGTCGTTGCCCCACTCCTGGCTGACGGCTTCGCCGGCGGCGTTGACGTTGATGTCGATCCCGACCGCGTTGTATTTCTCCAGAAGACGTTTGATGTTGTCGTAGTCTGAGGGATCGATCTTAGCCGCGATCAGGTAGTCGCCTTCAATCACTCGGTCGCCATATCGCACGGCGGCGTGCTCGGCCATGCCCATATCGCGCAGGTATCCAACGACGCCGCCTGCGACGGCTCCGGCGGCGGTAGTGGCGACAGTCGCGCCGAAGGCGGCGGCGAGCGCGCCGCCGGCGAGCACAAGACCGAAGCCGGGGATGGTGACGGCGGCGGCGGCGGCGAGGAGGCCGGCGACCATTCCGACGCCCGTGCCGACGGCGGCGCCTGCTTTGGCGTCCTCAGCAGTGGTGGTGGTGATGCCCATCTTGCCGACGGCGTCCACGTTCTCAGCGGTATCCACGGAGCTCGTGGGAGTGAGTGTGTCCGCTATGGACGCCGCCGGAAGAGAGCCGGGGCGGGAGATATAAGCAGCTTCCGCCTCGCCGTTCGCAATCGAAGCGGTATCCGACACACGCGTAAAGTCTTGACGGACATGAGCGGCTTCATCCTGCTCTGCGGCGCGCCGCGTAATCACGCCGACGTTTTCGCTGGACAGGCCATGATCGATCAGCGCGCCGATCGCCCGCTCTGCGTCCGAGACCGTCTGAAAGAGTGCGTAAACTGTTTCCACCGCCATGTGAGTATCCTCCGTGTTGTAACGACATGAAAGAGGTACCCGCTTGCCTGTTGCCCTAAACATTACGCACCCATAGTGAGTTAACCCTGGGAGAACGGCAGCGCGCCGCCGAACGTGTGCCAGATCAACAGAACGTTGAGCGCGATGATGATCGTGACACAAACCGTGGCGATGAAGTTCGTGAACGGCTTGTTTGCATGCTCTCGCATCAGGTCTTTGCGCCGTGTGAACATCAGCAGCGGGATCACGACGAACGGCAGCGCCAGGGACAGACAGACCTGGGAAATGACCAGAATTTGCGTGTCGCCCCATCCGGTGCGCGGCATCAGATAAATGACGATCAGTGCGGGAACCATCGTCAAACCACGCCGCAGCATGACGGAGAACTCGCGGCGCAGGAAGCCTTCCATGACCATCTGTCCGGCGAGTGTGCCAGTGACCGAGGAGGAGATACCGGCGGCGAGCAGCGCGATCCCGAATACGGTCGGCGCGGCGGCGCCGAGCAAGGGTTTGAGCGTCGCGTGCGCCTGCTCCAGACTGGTCACTTCAATGTGATGACGAAAGAAGGTTGCTGCGGCCAGAATGATCATTGCGGAGTTGATGAGCCAGGCGATATTGAGCGCCAGAAGACTGTCCAGCACCGAGAAGCGAACGATCTTGCGTGTATGAACGTCCGCTTGGCCGGGAGTATCGACATTGTTCTCCATGCCGACGCGTGTCTTGATGACGCCGGAGTGCAGAAAGAGGTTGTGCGGCATGACGGTCGCGCCCAACATGCCGATGGCCACCACGATCGAGGCGTCGGAGCCCAGGGCGAAGCTCGGCTTGGCGGGCAGTGTGGGGACAAACACTCCGTGCAGCACCTGCGCCCAGTGGATCAACGTTCCCGCAGTCGAGATCTCGATCGCGTAACAGACGCCGACGACCGCCACCATGGCGACAACCATCCCTTCAAAGGCTCGGAACCCATACCGATAGATCGCCAGAACGAGAAACACGATCACGCCGGTAATCAGCGCTGCGGGAAACAGAGGGATGTGGAAAAGGATCTTGAATCCGAGGGCGGCGCCGAGAAACTCCGCCATGTCCGTGGCCAGCATTGCGATCTCCACCACGATCCAGAGCGAGATGGCGGCCGGAGTGGAAAATTGATCGCGGCAGTTTTCGGCCAGTGTCCGCCCGGTGACAATCCCAAGTTTCGCGGCCAGCATTTGGAGGATCAGCGCCATGACGTTCGAAAGCAGCAGCACCCAGAGCAGGGCGTAGCCGAATGTCGCGCCGCCGGCGATGTTGGTTCCCCAGTTACCCGGGTCCATGTATCCGACGCTGACCAAAAACGCCGGCCCGAGATAGGGGGCGAAGGCTCGCAGTCGGTTCCAGATTGTTTGAGGGCGCTCGGGCGCCAATGCGATGTCTTGTTGCACGTCGTTTCTGTTCCTTAGCCGTGATTCGCCGGGGCCTGGTCCGCCGTCAGCGGCGTCACAAAGACGCTCGCGGAAATCGGTTCATGGACGAGATGAGGCGTACCGGCGACGAGAATCGTCAGAGAGTTGTCCGAATGCCGATCGGAAACGAAAATTTGTGTGTGCAGCCCCATTTGACGCTGCGTCAGATCGCGCAGGACCGCCGGGTCGGTATCGCGAACGCGTTCGATCCGCACCCAGTCGCCCGCCGCGCACTCGCCCAGTGTTTGCAGCCGCTCGTCCACCAGCACGCCGTCGGCGCGCGGAATGGGGTCGCCATGCGGGCATGTCTCCGGGTATCCCAGCAGTTCGTCGATGCGCGCCTCGAACTCCTCGGAGATCGCATGCTCCAGCTTTTCAGCCTCGGCGTCTACTTGATCCCATGCGTACCCCATCGCCTGATGCAGATACTGCTCGATCAACCGATGGTGCCGGATCACTTCCAGCGCGATTCGCCGTCCGGCGTCCGTGAGATTTGCCCCATGGTAGGGTACATAGGAAATCAAGCGCATCCCATCGAGCTGCTTGAGCATCTTCGTAGCGGCAGCGGCCGAAATCCCAAGCTTTTCGGCCAAAGCCGACGTCGTGACCGGAGCCGTGACGGATTGAAGCTTGTAGATCGCCTTGAGGTAATCTTCCACCGCTTGACTCGTCGCGCGGCCACTATCGAATTTAACCATGGTTAAATCTTACCCGCGTTCCTAAAGAATGTCAACCGGTATTGGCGGCAATTAGATCGGCAATCAGAACCGAACAGCTGCGCCCGTCCCAATAAAGAAATCATCCGAGGGGCCGTTCAACCCAGAACCAACCCGTACATCCAGCTGAGCATTATCGTTGAGCAGATACGTCATCCCGGTATTGAGATAATATGTCGCGGGCTGGTCTCGAAACGGATGGAAACTGTAATATTCGAAGAAGCTGCCGACACGATCCGTCAGTGCATAGCCGAGCGAGGCGCTTGGAGAAAACTCGCCATAACGATCGTCGCCATCGTTCACATAGGAGTAATTCGCGTTGACGCCCAGGTCGATGCGTGGAGAGAGTGCATATCCAAGACACAATTTGACGGTTGGCTGAAAATGACTTCCGCGTTCGTCCTCCGTGCCGGTCGGGAGAGTTGTGAGGGCGATCAAGCTCACCGCCGGGCGCCGCAGTCCGACGCCCTCTGCGCCTTTGCGCAGAACGATCTTCACCCCCAAGCTGGCGTTCTCCAGCCCGTAATTCGATCCGTTCTCTCCATGCCCCACATCGAAGGAGTTGAGACCGATCCGAAGCTCCGATTTGCTGCCGATGGCAGTGCGGATCAGTAGCTCCCCCAAAGACTGTGCGTTATTGTGACGGTCAGACTGCGTAAAGGTGTAGCCGCCCTCGATTTGGGTCATGCCCGGCGGGACCGTCTCCACGCTTTCCGTGTAGTCGGGACGATCGGTGATGATTGGCTCCTGCGCCAGTGCGCTGGGAAGTGAAGTCACTCCCAGGGCGATTGTCATCGCAAGCAAAGAAAGCCACTGTGAGCGCTTTCGGGGACGATTGTTATCAAATTTAACCATGGTTAAATCTTACCTGCGTTCGCGGTGGTTGTCAATGCGGAGGCCCTCACCCAATTCTGGGAGAGGGGAGTCAGAGAAGATTAAGCCTTTAGCTTGGAATATCTGATCTGAAAACTCAAAAACTCTGGCTCCCCTTCTCCTAGAATTGGGAGAAGGGGCTGGGGGATGAGGGCTGTTCAGGCAAATAAAAAAGGAGCAGGCCAAATGGCCTGCTCCTTTTTGGGGAGAGTGTCTAGCGCTGATCGATCGGAACGACCGTCAGGTCGCGCGGTCCGATGTAGATGGCGCGGGGGCGGATCAGGCGGTTGTTGCCGTACTGCTCCAGGATGTGCGCGGTCCATCCGGCGATGCGGGAGACGGCGAAGACGGGGGTGAACAGGTCGGTCGGGATGCCGAGGACATGGTAAACGGAGGCGGAGTAGAAGTCCACGTTCGCCTTAAGCGTCGTCTTGCCCTTGGCGATCAGCGCGGCGTCGGCGGCCTGCTGGACCTTCTCGCTCATCTCGTACCACTTGGTGTCGCCGGTGGCTTCCGCCAGCTCCTTGGACATCTCGCGCAGGGACACGGCGCGGGGGTCCAGGGCGCGGTAAACACGATGTCCGATGCCGGGGATTTTCTTGCCGTCGGCGAGCATTCCGGAGACGATCTCTTCCGCCTTGTCGGGCGTGCCGATCTTCTCCAGCAGGTGCATGACGTTGATGTTGGCGCCGCCGTGCAGCGGACCGGCGAGCGTACCGACCGCGCTGGTGACGCCGCTGTAGAGGTCCGTCAGGGTGGCCACGGTGACGCGCGCCGCGAAGGTGGAGGCGTTCAGCTCATGGTCGGCGTGCAGGACAAGCGCGACGTCCAGCGCCTTGGTGGCGGTCGCGTTCGGCTCGACGCCGCTCAGCAGGTACAGGAAGTTGCCGGCGGTTCCCAAACCCGCTTTCGGCTCCAGAGGCTCCTCGCCTTTGCGCAGGCGGTCCAGCGCGGCGACGATCGTTCCTAGCTGCGCGGTGACACGGATCGCTTTGCGGCGGTTCGCTTCGATGCTTTCGTCGCCATGGTCCGGATCGTAGAAGCCCAGAAGCGAAACGGCGGTGCGCAGGGCGTCCATCGGCGTTGCGGTCTTAGGGAATCCCTTGATCAGCTCAAGCGCTTCGGCGGGAATGGCCCGGTTGGCGTCGAGCTGTGCGTTGAGTTCGGTCAGTTCTTCGCGGTTCGGCAGTTTGCCGTTCCACAATAAATAAACGACCTCCTCGAAGGTCGTATTCTGTGCGAGATCGTGGATATCATATCCGGAATAGATCAGCTTGCCATCTTTGCCATTGACATCGCAAATGGCGGATTTC